>NZ_RYDI01000003.1:0-65308 GCF_003970335.1 Flavobacterium sp. LS1P28
GTATACGAGACCCGTACGTACGGTGGTGTGAGAGGCGCACTCCGTCAGTTTCTGGCGGAGCCGTCTACTCGATTATGCAACGTTTATTTTTGAAATTTAGATATTATGATTTTAATATCACTTCGTAAAATTTCTAATATTGTCTGTTTGTCCACCAAAACTTTCTCGGTTTGAGGCTTTTCTGTAAATTGATACCAATAAGGGTCTTCCTTTAAAATGAAGAAATTGTTTGGTAAATCTTTAATTTTAATGAATTGAGAATCACCATTTAATTGAACAACTTTTTCAGCATAATCGTTTCCAGTACTTTCTTTATACATACTTTTCAAACTTTTACGTTTAATGTCCGGCATTCCATGACTTCCTTCATATAAAAAACCAACTTTTGATTTTTCAGAAAAACAAATTGCAGTAACATATTCTCCATCATTAATCTTTATCAATCTAAATGTAGAAACCCATTCAAAACCCGCATTCTTCATTTCCTCTTCTAAAATTTGAGCAACCTCATATTTATTAACCCAAGCAGTAGTGAGTTTATTTCCAGGAATAAACTTCACAAAATGGTCATAATAATTTTCAGATGTGATTTTTTGCGATTGTGACTGTAGACTAACCAAAACCAATAATAGTAAAAGTATTTTTTTCATTTGTTGTTTTTTAGATAAACGTTCTTATAAATGTTGCATAACTTGTATACACTCGCTATAAAATAGCGTCCATACACCCAAAATCAGGTAGATTGTCGCTATTGCTTGTCTTTTTTTATATTCTTTCAAATATATTAAAATTTTCTTACAGTTTTTATACAAAAAAACAAACGTTATAGTTAGTGCGGTTTGCGTGAGGGAGGGAAGCGGCATCCTTTATTTTCTTTCTTTAAGAAAATAAAGATACAGCGTACCGCCCGACCCAAAGTGGCGAGGAGGAACGACAAAGCTGCTGCAGGGTCACGCCCAAAGGAACAACTACACTCTTAACCACTCACCACTCACTTTTCACGATTCACTTTGTTGTCACTTTCTCCGTCCTTTTTATGAAATTTCCAAAAAAAGTATATCTTTAGCCAATTAAAAACCCAAAACCCAAAACCCAAAAAAACATGGAAGACCATAAACCAGACGATTTTAAAAGAGAATTAGGATTACTCGACGGAACCATGCTTGTGGTGGGTTCTATGATAGGTTCCGGGATATTTATTGTGAGCTCGGATATGGTGCGACAGCTGGGTTCTGCGGGTTGGTTGATTGCCATGTGGGTGCTTACAGGAACGATTACCGTGATTGCTGCCGTGAGTTATGGTGAGTTGAGCGCGATGTTTCCTAAAGCGGGCGGGCAATATGTGTACATCAAGGAAGCGTATGGGAAACTCGTGGGTTTTTTGTACGGTTGGAGTTTCTTTGCGGTGATACAAACCGGTACCATTGCTGCCGTGGGTGTGGCTTTTGCCAAATTTGCCGCCTATTTATACGCGCCTTTAAGTGATAAGAATATTTTATATGAGATAGGGGATTTTAAACTCAATGCCGCCCAGATTGTGTCTATTTTCACGATAATTTTGTTGAGTTACATCAACAGCCGTGGGGTAAAAAACTCTAAGATTTTACAGACGGTTCTGACGGTTATCAAAATTCTGTCGTTGGCAGGTTTGATTATTTTTGGTTTTATGGCTGCCAAAGCAGAAGTTTGGGACGCGAACTGGAACAATGTCTGGACGTCACAAGCCCTGAATGTGGAAACGGGTTCGTGGTTGCCTATTAGCGGAACGGCGTTGATATCAGGAATTTCGGCAGCACTAGTAGGTTCAATGTTCTCTAGTGTGGCTTGGGAAGGAGTAACTTTTATAGCTGGAGAAATAAAAAATCCAAAACGCAACGTGGGATTGAGTTTGTTTTTAGGAACCTTAATCGTGAGTGTGATTTATATTTTGGCTAACTTGATGTACTTGGCTGTTGTGCCTTTGTATGAAATTGCTACGGCCGAATCAGATCGTGTGGCTGTTGTGGCTTCGCAACGTATTTTTGGTTCGGTGGGAACATTAATAATCGCGGTGATGATTATGATTTCGACTTTTGCCTGTAACAACGGATTGATTATGGCGGGTGCCAGAGTGTATTATACGATGGCGCAAGATGGTGTTTTCTTCAAGAAAGCTGCTGAATTGAATCATGCCAGCGTTCCGGCTTGGTCTATCTGGGCGCAGTGTATCTGGGCTTCGGCGTTGTGTTTGACAGGAAAATATGGGGATTTATTGGATTTTGTGGTTATCATCGTTTTGATATTTTATATTCTGACTATTCTCGGAATATTTATTCTGCGCAAGAAAATGCCAGATGCCGAAAGACCGTATAAAGCTTTTGGATATCCATTTTTACCGGCACTGTATCTAATTATCGCGACAGCAATTTGTATAGCCTTGTTGTATACCAAAACCAGTACAAGCGGTTGGGGTGTTTTGATTATGCTGATTGGTATTCCGGTGTATTATTTGACAAAAGCGAAGGAGTAGTATCTTTTTAGTGAAAAGCGAAAAGTGAATAGTAAGTGGTTTTTAGTGCCTGGTAGGAGGAATGATATATTGATTTTAAGTTTGACTATTTTAAAATCAGTGAAAATCTGCTTAATCCGCGTGATCTGCGTGCTAATTCTTACTTAACAATAATCCTACGTCATCTGCGTTTCAATTCGGGACAATAAAAAAAAACTTAAATAAAAAAATCCGTCTCGTTTTTCCTAACGGGACGGATTTTCTATTGAATTCAGGCTGGGTTGCGGTTGTTCCAAATTTAAAACTAAGGGGACTAAAACTAAGGGGACTAAAACTAAAACTAAAAAAAAATTACAATCGCAAATCCACAACCTGTAAACGGCAGGCTAGTAATACGTAAAACGCCTTACTTTGGCAATGTATTTAGCCAATCTAATAACTTGATGGCTGTAGCCGTATTCGTTGTCGTACCAAATGTACAACACAATATTTTTTCCGTCTTTTGAAACAATGGTGGCGTTGCTGTCATAAATGGCAGGCTGCGATGTGCCGACGATATCCGATGAAACCAATTCGTTATTCATCGAATATTTGATTTGCTCGACTAATTCGCCTTCCAATGCATATTTTTTCATGATAGCATTGATTTCTAACAGCGATGTTTCTCTGGATACTTCCAGATTCAAGACGACCAAAGAGCCATTAGGAACCGGTACCCGAATGGCATTCGACGTTAATTTTCCCTCTAATGAAGGCAATGCTTTTGCAACAGCACTTCCGGCACCCGTTTCGGTAATCACCATATTCAAAGCGGCGGCTCTTCCACGACGGTATTTTTTGTGCATGTTGTCCACAAGATTCTGGTCGTTTGTGTACGCATGGATGGTCTCCAGATGTCCTTTGACAACGCCCAAAGTATCCTCAACAGCTTTCAAGATTGGCGTGATAGCGTTCGTAGTGCACGATGCCGCCGAAAAGATATTGATTTCATCCGGGTTGTATTCGTTGTGGTTTACGCCATGAACAATATTAGGAACTCCTTTTCCTGGAGCGGTAAGTAATACTTTTTCCACACCTTTGGAAACCAAATGGCGGCTTAGTGCTTCGTGCGTGGTAAAAGCACCCGTGTTGTCAATAACCAATGCATTATCGATTCCAAAAAGCGTATAATCAATTTCTTCAGGTCCGTTTGCCGTAATAATGTGTACAGTGGTTCCGTTGATAATCAAAGCATTATTTTCAGGATCAGCCGTTACGGAGCCTTGAAAATCACCATGAATCGAATCGTAACGCAATAAAGAAGCTCTTTTTTCAAGAGAATTAGCATCATTTTTATCGCGTGTTACGATGGCACGCAATCGCAATTGACTTCCTTTTCCGGTTTTCGACATTAATTCTCTGGCTAATAAACGACCAATGCGACCAAAACCATACAGCACCACATCTTTTGGTTGAATCTCCTCTGAGTTTTTGGCATTTTTTAATTTGTCAATGACAAAATACTTGGCGTCAGGATATGTATCTTCTTCTAAACCATATTCGTACGTCAGTTTTCCAATGTCTAATTTTGCAGGCGGTAAATTCAATTCTAAAATCGCTTTTGCAATTTTAACCGAATCAAATACTGAAATGGGTTTGCCTACAAATTCAGCCGCATATTCATGCAGGTTGATAATATCACTAACATTCCTGTCGATTAGCGGGTTTCTAAATAAAACCATCTCAATGGATTTATCATACCATAAATCGCTGATAATTTTAATCAGTTTTACTCCTGCACGTCGCCTGTCGGCTTGAAAAGAAACTTCCTTTTCGTATAAAGTTGTAGTTGCCATGTTGAAAATTTAATGAAAATAAAGGATTGTATTTTTTAAAATTTGGCGCAAAAATACCCATTTCAATCGATTTCGTAAGCTATTTTTGGATTTATTTTAAAAATAAAAAAGCCACCCTGAAATATCAAGATGGCTTTGGTTTTTTTAAAACAGGAATGCGCTAGAGAATTACACGCATGACTTCTCCGTTTTTAGTAATCATTTCGATGCGTATGGTTTGGTTTTCCTCTTTTTTACTTAAAAGTTGGGATACCGTTGCAACATCCGTAGCTTTGACATTGTCAATACTCAAGATAATATTTCCCACCAGCTCGTCTTCGTATTGCTTCAGATTTTGGCTGCTTATGGATTTGATTCGCACGCCATAATCGATTTTGAATTTCTGCTTGTCAGCAGCCTCAATATTTTCTAATTCGATGCCTTTAAACTCCGCGCTGAAAAATTCATTTTTGCTAAGCACTACAGGAGCTACTCTTGTTTTTCCATCTCTGATATAGGTAACCTGTATTTTGTCATTGGGTCTTTTCGTATTGATGTATCCGGAAAGATCCGCAAAAGTAGCCACATTTAATTCGTCTAATTTGATGATGACATCTCCTTTTTCAAGTCCTGATTTTTCAGCTCCTGAATTTTTGGTGACTTTATTAATGTAAAAGCCTTGTGTTTGATTGATTCCCAGTTCTTTAGAAGTCATGCTATTTAGTTCGCCTCCTTCAACCCCAAGAATTCCGCGTTGTACATTCCCGTATTCCATGAGATCCTCAATGATTTTTCGGGCAATATTGGAAGGAACCGCAAACGAATAGCCTACATAAGAACCGGTCATGGAGGAAATCATCGTGTTGATTCCGATCAGTTCACCACGCGTGTTCACTAAGGCACCACCACTGTTTCCGGGGTTTACCGCAGCATCTGTTTGTATGAAAGACTGAATTCCGCTGGTGCCTAAATCTCTGGCTTTCGCCGAAACAATTCCGGCTGTTACCGTAGAGGTTAAATTATACGGATTTCCAACTGCCAAAACCCATTCACCCACTTTCACCGAATCAGAATTGGCAAAAACAGTATACGGTAATTTTTCATTCGCATCAATTTTCAACAAGGCAATATCCATTTTAGAGTCGGTTCCAATAAGTTTTGCCATGTATGATTTTTTGTTGTTTAAGGTAATTTCAATTTCTGATGCGCCTTTGATGACGTGATTATTGGTCACTATATAACCGTCCTCAGAAATGATTACTCCGGAACCCGTTCCTACTTGTTCCTGGGATTGTCCGCCTTTATACCCATAAAAATATTCTAAAATGGGATTGGTAATCGTTCTGCGGGAGACGTTTTTTACGTGTACCACCGTATGAATTGTTTTTTCTGCAGCCTCGGTAAAATCAAGAATCTCGGGAGACAGTCCTACTTTCGTTTCATACGAATCAGATGCAGCTGTTACCAAGGCATTTTTTTCACTGGAAAAATACCCATTGGTGTCAAATAATAATTTGTAAGCGCCAAGTGTG
This sequence comes from Flavobacterium sp. LS1P28, assembly GCF_003970335.1. Taxonomy (NCBI): domain Bacteria; kingdom Pseudomonadati; phylum Bacteroidota; class Flavobacteriia; order Flavobacteriales; family Flavobacteriaceae; genus Flavobacterium; species Flavobacterium sp. LS1P28. The sequence goes on from NZ_RYDI01000003.1 coordinate 5,835, forward strand.
ACTCCCCCACTCAACAACGAAACCAAAAAAAGAGTTGAAATTTTTTTCATATGTAGATAATATTTGTTTTTTATAGGAATATGGTATCGCCAGATCTTCATTGGTGTTTGCGACAGCTTCTGTCATGGCGATTTCATAATTAAATTCGTTTATTAAGATATTTACTTGTAAAATTAAAAATAAAATAGCTTCCTAAAATACAGTTTAACGCTCTTTAACAATGATTAACATTTCATTAATAGTTCGTACTTTTGTAGCACACAATAGAAATTAAAATGCAACTACAATTTTATAAATACCAAGGAACAGGAAATGATTTTGTCCTGATTGATAATCGTTCGAATTTTTTCCCAAAAGAGAATACACAACACATTGCGCACTTGTGCGACAGACGTTTTGGAATAGGTGGTGATGGTCTTATTTTATTGGAAAACGACCCTGTAACCGATTTCAAAATGGTTTATTACAATTCCGATGGAAACCAAAGTTCCATGTGTGGCAATGGTGGACGCTGTTTAGTGGCTTTCGCCAAAAAGCTGCAGGTAATTGAGAATAAAGCTACTTTCATAGCCACAGATGGTTTGCATCACGCCACAATTGACGATGACGGATTGGTATCATTACAAATGATTGATGTTGATGCCGTAAAAGTCAGTACAGATCATGTGTTTCTAGATACGGGATCGCCGCATCATGTACAACTGGTAGACGATCTGGAAAATTACAATATCAAGGAAAACGGAGCTGCTATTCGATACGGAGATTTGTACGAGAAAGCAGGAAGTAACATCAATTTTGTCAAACAAATTGACGATGCCACTTTCTCTATGCGAACGTATGAAAGAGGCGTAGAGGATGAAACACTTTCTTGCGGAACAGGCGCAACAGCAGTAGCAATTGCAATGAACGTTATTGGAAAAACGAATGCTACTTCGATCGATTTAAATGTAGAAGGTGGAAAATTAGTCGTTTCTTTTGATAAAGGAGAAGGAAAATTCACTAATGTTTTTCTGAAGGGGCCAGCTGAATTTGTATTTAAAGGAACAATTATTATTTAATTAGGAAGCTAAAGGATTTAATTTTTATTCAGTTAAAAAATAATTTTCACGAACAAAGTAGAAAATATGGTTAAAGCAATTATGATTCCGGATGATATTATCAGCAGTAAAATTTATTTGATAAGAGATCAAAAAGTTATGTTAGATAAAGATTTGTCGGAACTTTATGCGGTAGAAAACAAACAACTCAAGCGGCAGGTTCGTAGGAACATAGAACGCTTTCCAGAAGATTTTATGTTTGAACTTAATCAGTTAGAATTCGATAATTTGAGGAGCCAAATTGGCACCTCAAGTTGGGGAGGAACAAGGTATATGCCTATGGCATTCACAGAACAAGGTGTCGCAATGTTGTCAAGTGTACTTAACAGCACTACTGCTATAAAAGTAAATATTCAAATTATACGTGTTTTCACAAAAATAAGAGCGATGCTTACCGATACTATGAGTATGAAATTAGAAATTGAAGAAATTAAAAAGAAACTCTCCAATCACACTAAAAATATAGAACTTGTGTTTAATTATCTTGATGAACTAATTGACAAAAAAGATAATACCGAACCTAGAAAAAAAATAGGGTATAAAAATAATTAAGTAAAATCTTAATTTTAAAATGAAAACATTAAAAGGAGACAATATCTACATTCGGGCATTAGAACCCAATGATCTGGAATTTGTATATGCCATAGAAAACGACCAGAGCATTTGGGAAGTCAGCAATACGCATACGCCATTCAGCCGGTTTTTGGTCAAGCAATATTTAGAAAATGCCCATCAGGATATTTATGAAGCCAAGCAATTGCGATTGGCTATTTGTCAGGATCAGGATTTCCCGGCCCTAGGTTTGATCGATTTATTTGATTTTGATCCAAAGAATAACAGGGCTGGAGTAGGTATTGTCATTCAGAAAAGCAAAAATCGAAAACAGAATATTGGTTCCGAAGCTTTGGAATTATTAATTGAATATGCTTTTTATAATCTAAATTTACACCAGTTATATGCAAATATTGGAACCGAAAATGAAGCTAGTAAAGCACTTTTTACTAAATTTGGATTCAAAATGACAGGCGTCAAAAAGGAGTGGACTTTTGTGAATGGTATTTATAAAGACGAAGCTGTTTTTCAATTGATCAATACTAAATTTTAAAAAATGTAGTTTTAATTCATCATAATTTCAAACTAAAGTTAAAAATACTACTTTTCCAATAAAAATACCATATATGAATTTAAAGAAAATTATTACCATTACCGCTGTTGTTTTAATAGGAATACTGATGCTATACGGATTGGTTATTTTGCGCCAAATTTTTTCTTCTAACACCAAATTCTCAGAGAACGAAGTGTACGTATACGTGCCAACGGATTCCAATTACGAAGAGGTCAAAAAAATAATTGCTCCGTATGTCGAAAACTTGGATCGTTTTGAGATGGTGGCCAATAAACGAGGCTATTCTGATAATGTAATTCCGGGACGTTTTTTATTCAAAAAGGGAATGAACAGTTATGAACTGGTAAAAACATTGCGTCTTAATTCAGCAGTAAAGTTGGCTTTTAATAATCAGGAACGTATTGAGAATTTAGCCGGGCGTGTAGGTTCACAAATTGAAGCGGATAGCTTGTCATTACTGACTTCCTTCAAAGATTCTATTTTCTTGAAAGAAAACGGGTTCAATGAAGAGACTGTTTTGGTACTGTTTATTCCAAATACATACGAGATTTATTGGAACACTACCGCTGAAAAGTTCCGTGATAAAATGATTAAGGAATACCGTAATTTTTGGAACAAGGAAAGAGTTGCCAAAGCGCAAAAACAGGGACTCACTCCCATCGAAGCGACTATTCTGGCTTCAATTGTTCACAAAGAATCCGTAAAAAAAGACGAGAGACCAAGAATAGCCGGCGTGTATCTCAATCGGTTGCGAACGGGAATGCCATTGCAGGCAGATCCAACGGTAATATTTGCGATAAAGAAGAAAGCAAACGATTTTGATCAGGTTATCAAAAGGGTTTTCTACAAAGATTTGACAATGGCACATCCGTATAATACCTATATGAACGTAGGACTGCCTCCTGGACCTATCGCTATGCCTGATATTACAGCCATGGAAGCGGTTTTGGATCCTGAGAAAAACAAGTTTATTTATTTTTGTGCCAGCGTGGAACGTTTTGGATACCATGAGTTTGCTGCCACATTAGAGGAACATAATAAAAATGCCAAAAAATATTCGGATTGGATCAACAGCCAAGGCGTAAAAAGATAGTTTTGGGATTAAAAAAAGGGATTTTATTTTTATTTTTAGTGGGTTTCCAAATTGTATTTGCCCAAGAGCGTGCGGAATCTTTTTTTAAACCCTCCGATTCTTTGAATAGGAAAAAGCAAAAAGGGGTATTTGTTGCTGAAGGTGCTTTGACCGCAGGAACGCTGATCGGTTTAAACCAACTTTGGTACGCTGATTATCCCAAATCTGATTTTCATTTTATAAATGACAATACTGATTGGCTGCAGATGGACAAATCTGGGCATGTATTTTCTTCGTATCATCTGGGACGTCTTGGTGCCCAAATGCTGCAGTGGAGTGGGGCTTCTAAAAAAAATCAGCTACTATACGGAGCCGGCTTGGGCTTTGCATTTCTTACCGCCGTTGAGGTTCTGGATGGATATTCTGCTGCGTGGGGTGCCTCCTATGGCGATATAATTGCCAATGCTTCCGGGACAGCTTTATACGTTTCTCAGGAATTAATCTGGAATGAACAGCGTATTACCCCTAAGTTCTCTTTTCATACCACCCAATATGCCAATTACAGACCGGAAGTTTTGGGCAGTTCTTTTACAGAGCAAATTCTAAAAGATTATAATGGACAAACCTATTGGCTTTCTGTTAATTTGCACTCTTTTGCAAAACGCTCCAGGATTCCAAAATGGCTAAATGTAGCTTTGGGTTACGGAGCCGAAGGAATGCTGACCGGAAATAGCGATAATAACGCTTTTTCAACCACAAATCCACAAAGATTCCGACAGTTTTATTTGAGTATTGATGTTGATCTGACGAAAATAAAGACGCAGTCCCATTTTTTAAAGACTGTTTTTTCCGTTCTGAACATGGTTAAAATTCCGGCACCTACAATTGAATTCGTGCGTTTTAACGATATAAAATACCACTTCATTTATTTTTAAAAAAGTTTAACTACTTGATTATCAGACTTATTATTTTTGTTGTATCTTTGCGCATAGAAATTTCTTAACGGGACAGCGTTTTGAAGAAAAACAATTTATGATTAAGAAGTGGTCTTTTTACACAGGTCTGACTGTGATTACAGTTTTTTTAAGCTCAGGTTTTAAACCGTTTAACCTAGAAACCAGCCCTTGGTTTCTTATTAATGAAGATGAGGGAGCACACTACTTATTTCCTTCTGAAGAACAAAATGAATACACCAAATTAAACATTCCTTTTACCGGAAATTTCTTTATCGGTTTTAAAGAAGCTATTGGATATAGAGAATCCGAAAGTAAATACAAAAAAGTGAACTCCCTCGGATATATGGGAAAATATCAGTTTGGTATTGAGACACTTAAATCGGTTGGAGTCTATAATCGGTCTGCCTTTTTGAATAGTCCTGAATTACAGGAAAAAGCATTTCTAGCGCTACTGGCGAAAAACAAATGGGAGCTGAAAAGAGAAATTGAAAAATACGATGGCACTATATTAAACGGAATATTCGTTACCGAATCCGGGATATTAGCGGCAGCTCACCTTGGCGGAGCGGGTTCTGTAAAAAAATATTTTAAAAATAAAGGAAAACGAAATTTTAGAGACGCTTATGGTAGCTCTATAAAAAGCTATATGAAAATGTTTGGCGGGTATGATACTTCGTGTATTATTGCGGATAATAATGCAACGGCAAAAAACATTTAATTCCTTTTTTATCTTAAAAAAAGAGGCTGTCATTATTTGACGGCCTCTTTTCTTTTATCCCATAGTCGAATTATTTAGCCTTAAGGATTTCTCTATTGGGACGTACCACTAAATTGATGGTTTCCTTCTATTTTTGATTTTTGCTTTCTCCGTTTCTTGAACATTTGATACTATTGCAATGCTTAAAAGAAGCAAAATAATAAGTGTTTTTGTGGAGTAAAACGGAACAAAACTTCTCGATACGCTTCGCACTCGAAGTGACGTGTATCGAGAACCGTTTTTAATACTAATTTTCTAGTTCTCGATATAATCCCGCCCAAAAGCGGGATCACTCGAACTGACGAAAATTCCCATAAAAAACTAGTTACACCCAACGGGTTACTTGTAATAAATGACTAAAGGTAAGACGTGTTATTTTTTTTAATATTTAATTTAATGTTTATCAATAAGTAAGTCGAAAGTTTAAAAGTCGTAAAGTCGAAAGAATTAACTTTGAGTAAAACAGCTTTAAATCATATTGTTACATAATTTTATCCTGATTTTAAAATACGACATTATACCATGGTTATTACTTATTTTAAAAAAAATGGTAAAAATTAGTGTAATTCATAGCTAACTTTTTTAGAAATAATTCTGTTTTGTAAACGTAGTCTGTTTAGCGGATAGGCATCTGATTTAAAACAAAAAACACCAGCCTTTCGATTGATGTTCTTAAATTTTGAGTCAAAATAATAGGCTGTGGTTTTAGTCGAAACTGTCCATTAAAATGTCTAATATCTTAATAGCCGCTTCACTGATTTTTGTGCCAGGGCCAAAAACGGCAACCGCACCGGCATCAAATAGAAACTGATAATCTTGTGCCGGAATTACGCCACCTACCACGACCATAATATCTTCTCGATCGTATTTTTTAAGTTCTGCAATAACTTGTGGTACCAGCGTTTTGTGTCCTGCCGCCAGTGAGGAAACTCCCAGGATGTGAACATCATTCTCTATCGCTTGTTTGGCCGCTTCGGCTGGTGTTTGAAAAAGCGGGCCAATGTCAACATCAAAACCTACATCAGCATACCCGGTAGCTACCACTTTAGCGCCACGATCGTGACCATCTTGTCCCATTTTGGCAATCATGATTCTAGGGCGACGTCCTTCTTTTTTTGCAAATTCATCTGCCAGTTGTTTTGCTTTTTCAAAGCTTTTGTCGTCTTTTATTTCTTTGCTATACACACCGCTAAAGGATTTAATTTGTGCTTTGTATCTTCCAAAAACTGTTTCCAGCGCATCGCTGATTTCTCCCAACGTAGTTCTGTTTCGAGCGGCTTCAACCGCTATTTCCAGTAAATTTCCTTCACCAGTTTGCGCACAAAGGATTAATTTTTTCAGCGATTCCTGCACTTTTTCAGTAGCTCTGGTCGCTTTGATTCGGTCTAATTGTTCCAATTGTTGCTTGCGGACCATTTGATTGTCCACATCCAAAATCTGTAAAGGGTCTTCTTTTTCTAATCTATATTTGTTAACGCCCACAATAATATCCTGCCCGCTGTCTATTCTCGCTTGTTTTCTGGCTGCTGCTTCCTCGATTCTAAGTTTCGGAATTCCGGATTCAATAGCTTTGGTCATACCGCCCAGTTCTTCTACCTCTTGAATGAGTTTCCAGGCACTTTCAGCAATTTCATTTGTCAGACTTTCTACATAATAACTACCTGCCCAAGGATCAACCGTTTTAGTAATTTTAGTTTCGTCTTGTAAATAAAGTTGCGTGTTTCTGGCAATTCTGGCCGAGAAATCTGTTGGTAACGCAATTGCTTCATCTAAGGCGTTGGTATGCAAAGATTGTGTGCCTCCAAAAGCTGCTGCTGCTGCTTCAATACAGGTTCTTGCCACATTGTTAAAGGGATCTTGCTCGGTTAAACTCCATCCCGAAGTTTGACAATGGGTTCGTAACGCTAATGATTTATCGTCTTTTGGTTCAAATTGCTTTACTAATTTTGCCCAGATCATTCTTCCTGCGCGCATTTTGGCAATTTCCATAAAATGGTTCATTCCAATCGCCCAGAAAAAGGACAGTCGTGGGGCGAATTCATCAATTTTCATTCCGGTTGCTAATCCAGTTCTGATGTATTCCAATCCATCGGCCAGCGTGTACGCCAGTTCAATATCAGCCGTGGCTCCCGCTTCTTGCATGTGGTAGCCAGAAATGGAAATCGAGTTGAATTTGGGCATTTTTTTGCTGGTAAATTCAAAAATATCAGCAATGATTTTCATCGAAGGCGTTGGCGGATAAATATAGGTATTACGGACCATAAACTCTTTGAGAATATCATTTTGTATTGTACCGGAAAGCAACTCGGGTGCTACGCCTTGTTCTTCGGCGGCGACAATATAGAAAGCCATAATAGGTAAAACAGCGCCATTCATTGTCATAGAAACGGACATTTCATTAAGCGGAATTTGGTCGAATAATACTTTCATGTCTTCCACGGAGTCAATGGCAACTCCTGCTTTTCCCACATCGCCCACTACGCGCTCATGATCGGAATCATAGCCGCGGTGTGTGGGTAAATCAAAAGCAATGGATAGTCCTTTTTGACCCGCAGCCAGATTCCTCCTGTAAAAAGCATTGCTTTCTTCGGCAGTTGAAAATCCGGCATATTGACGCACCGTCCATGGTCGGCGGACGTACATTGTGGTGTATGGGCCGCGTAAATTGGGAGCAAAACCAGCCCCAAAATCAAGATGAGTAAGATTCTTAATATCTTGTTCTGAATACGTAGGTTTTACTTCTATTCCTTCTGCAGTTAGAAATGCATCAGCCACAGCATTTTCATGCCCGACTTTTAGCGCTGTACTTTTTAATTGTATGTGTTGTAAATCTTTTCTTTTCATTTGTTTAGTACAAAGATTATAGTTTTTTGAAATTTTAATTCCTTTCAGTCCATATTTCAGTATTTCTTGAAGTATGAAAAATAGCTGTAATGACAATTGTGTTCTCGTAGCTGTTGAAATGAATTAAGTATGGAAAATTTTCAATTAAAGCTACTCTGGTCTTATCATATCTTATTTGAAAAAGTAATGGATTTGACTTAATTATTTTTAAACTTTCCTTGAACGAATTGGAGAACGTATCGCCCAATTTAGGGTGAATGCCTTTGTACCAATCCAAAGCTGTTTTGAAATCAAGTTTAGCTTCCTCTACAATTACAATTTTATAACCCACCGTCAATATCTTTTAGAAAATCATCAATATCTTGAGCTGAAGATGGATTCTTAAGATATTTCTCAGTTCTTTCTCTAACTTGGTCCATTTGCCATTGAGGGATTTCTAAAGTATTCGACTTTGGAAGAATAATCACTTCAACTTCATCAGCATTAAAATCATTCGGCAGTGTGATGCTTATTTTGTGATTTTTCACCTTAACGATTTGTCTTATGGGTTCCATTATTTTATGTTTTTAGCAAAGTAAATATACTCTTTTCCAATGGTATTAAATTAAATAACAGCGTCGGGCTTACTATTCAAGATCCAATCGTTCCTGTTCCGTTTTTTCTGCCAGACGTTTTTCGATTATGGGTGTGATCAAGGTTTTTCTTGGTTTGACTTTTACAAAAGGAAACAATTCTAAATCGTGTTTCATTTTATCCTGTTTGTTAGGATGTTTGTTTGTTCCCAATAAAATTTCTTTCCCAGAATCAAATAGTTCCTGCGCGGTATCCGCACTTTCCTGAATTTTTCTTTTGATGATTCCGTCATTAAGTTGTTTCAGGAAACCTCCATTTGCCTCTATGTCTTTGAATAAAGCCAATGCTTTTTCCGCTAGTTGATTGGTTAGGTTTTCGATATAATAACTGCCGTCTGCTGGATTGTTGACTTTGTCAAAATAACTTTCATTTTTTAGAATCAACAATTGGTTTCTCGCTATGCGGTCGCCAAATTCGTTGTCTTTGTGGTACAAAGCATCGTACGGTAAATTAGCAACGGCATCCGCTCCTCCAATAATGGCACTCATACATTCAGTTGTGGTACGCAACATATTTATATTGTAATCGTATAATGTTTTGTTACGTTTGGTAGGCGAAACGATGATGTTACACGCTAAAGTATGGTTGTATTCTTTGGCAATCAGATTAAAAAGCAAGCGCAACGCTCGTAGTTTTGCAATTTCAAAAAAGTAATTTGTTCCTACGGCCACTTCAAAAACAATGGGTGTATTTATGGCGTCAATTCTATTGAAATACTCATTGGCTTGTCCCACACTATAAGCAATTTGCTGTACCATAGTGGCACCGGCATTTTGATACAACGCAGCGTTGATACTAAGTAGCGATACCGATGTTGTTGCTGCCGAAAGCAAATTCAGGGTGTCAAAATTGCTTTTTTCTTTCGTTGTAAACCAGTTTCCATCTTTGGCTAATTGTCCTATAGGATCCAGATTACAGAAAATTACAGTGTTGCTTTTCTTGGCGAAAACATCAATTTTTTTGACGAAATCGATTGAAATAAATCCCAGGTTAAAATAAACGGTAACGTTCTCTAAAGGCAATTTTTCCAATAGATCGGTAACGTTAATTGATTCGTTTTCTATTGTAAAGCGCAGGCTGTCTGCCCCGCGATTCAATGTGTCTAATGCCCGTTCTATTGATTTTTCAAGGTCGTAGACAAATATATTTTGGCAAATTCTAAATTCTGTTGCTTTTGTGGAAACGGGGAATACTTTTGTAAACTCCTCTTTGTGGTAAAAAGGTTTTACCTGAATGTCTTCCGGAGAATTCCAAACTACGGTTTCATTGTAATCCGCTCCATTGAGTTCAAATTGGATTTTTTGTTTCCATTGTTTGGAGGAAATGGGGTTGAAATCATCGAAAAGGTTTGTATCCATTTTGTTAGTCATTTTCCTCACTCCAGTCCTCGTCATAGGAGAGGGAACCGAAACTTGGTGTTCTGTTTTTAATAATTACTATAAATTGTACACTCTCTTCCCTTTGGGAATGGTTGGGAATGGGATTTTATTTTTGAATCGTGTCGCCTTCAAATTCGATGATGTAAATGTCTTCACTATCTTTTTTCATATAGTATTTTTCTCGGGCGTATTTTTCTATTTGTTCGAAATTGTTTAATTGTTTGATATTCTCTTTGTCTTTTTTTATTTCGTCTTTGTAATATTCTGCATTGTCTTCCAGATCTTCAATTTGTTTGTCTAAAATGCGATGATCAAAATACGAATAGTTGTCCAGAAAAATCATCCAAGACGAAAAGAACAACAGGACCCAGACATATTTGTTGCTCAGGAATTTAAACCAAGGTTTGTCTTTATATGGATTTGTCATTTTTTTTATTTTTTTTAGCCCCGATTATAGTGGAAATCCTTTTAGTAGGTGATACTGACGAAGGAAGATTCACCTACTAAAAGATTGCAACGGAAAGCGGGAAATAGCTCCTAATACTTATTCTGTTAAAATTACAACTAAATCACAGAATTTTTTGATTTATTACTGCGCGCACCACATCAATGGCTACTGTGTTGTATTTGTCATTTGGAATAATGATGTCCGCAAATGCCTTGGTTGGTTCGATGAACTGCTCGTGCATTGGCTTTAATGTGGTTTGGTATCTGTTAAGGACTTCATTCATATCACGGCCACGTTCCACTATATCGCGTTTCATGCGTCGGATTAATCGTTCGTCAGAATCGGCATGAACGTATATTTTTACATCAAATAATTCTCTTAATTCGGGATTGGCCAAGATTAAAATTCCTTCTACAATCATCACTTTTCTAGGATGAGTAAAAACGGTATCGTCAGACCGGTTGTGGGTTACAAAGGAATAAACGGGTTGGTGAATGTTATTTCCTTCCTTTAATTCTTTGAGGTGGGCCACTAGCAACTCAAAATCAATGGCCCGGGGATGATCAAAATTGATCAATGCTCTTTCATCAAAGGAGAGTCCGTGATTTTCTTTATAATATGAATCTTGTGAAATAATACCAACTTCTGTCTGTGGTAATTCATTCATAATCTGATGTACAACGGTTGTTTTTCCGCTTCCTGTACCACCTGCAATTCCTATAATGAGCATAAATTTTTTTATTATGTTTTTATTGGAACAAAAATAGGAATTTAATCGAGAGCAGATTTTGTTTTTTGAGGAAATCTTGCTAATTTAATATATTTACGAGTCATTTTTTAAGGGTATTTAGCTATCTTTAAATTCTAAACGAGAAACTATTGTATCCCCAAATTAATAAAAACATAAGTCGGTATGTCACTTTTGAACCCAAAGAACTAGAAATTTTCAATTCTTTGCTGGAATATAAAGCCGTTGCTAAGAAAACGGTTTTACTTCAGGAAGGCGAAATGTGTCATTTTGAAGCTTTTGTCATCAAAGGTTGTGTCCGGAAATATTATATTGATGACAATGGTTTTGAAGTTATTCTGCAATTTGCGCTCGAGAATGCGTGGGTGAGCGATATTTCTTTTAGTATATACGAAGATGCACCAAGCCGTGTGTATATCGAAACGTTGGAAGATTGTGATTTTTTGCTGTTCAGCCCGGAAGCAAAAGAAGAATTATTTGCCAAAGCACCAAAGTTTGAACGCGCGTTCCGCATCCTGATGCAGCGCAGTCTGGCCGTTACGCAAGACCGTTTGTTTCATACTATTTCTAAAACAGCGACCCAAAAATACATAGAGTTTCTGGAACATTATCCCACACTATCGCAGCGCGTTGCCCAGCATTACATTGCTTCTTATCTGGGGATTTCGGCTGAGTTTTTAAGTAAAGTGAGAACCAAAATGACAAAACTTTAAAGTCTCATAATTTTTCATTTCTTGTCCTGGTTCAATGCAAATGCCTTTTTTTTGACGCACCTTTGCATTATATTTTAAAGAATAGGACAATGGAAAATACAGATAAAAATACAGAAGGAGTACTTACGCATTTTGTTTTGCACAAAGGAAACACGCGAGGTCATGCCAATCACGGTTGGCTGGAATCCTATCATACGTTTAGTTTTGCGAATTATCAAAATCCGGAGCGAATGAATTTTGGCGTATTGCGCGTGCTCAATGATGACAGAGTCAATCAGGGGATGGGTTTTGGGAAACATCCGCATGACAATATGGAAATCATTTCTATTCCGCTCGAAGGCGATTTAGAACACCATGACAGTATGGGCAATACTACGGTAATCAAGGAAGGGGATATTCAGGCCATGAGTGCCGGTACCGGAATTTTTCACAGCGAATACAATAAAAATAAAGACCAGCTGGTTAAATTTTTGCAGATTTGGATTTATCCAAATAAAAAAAATGTAACGCCTCGCTATGATCAAGTTACTTTAGATTTAAACGACCGTCACAATAAACTCCAACAAATTCTATCCCCAAATCCTGAGGATGAAGGTGTTTGGATTCATCAAGATGCGTGGTTTCATATAGGGAAATTCGAAAAGGATTTTGCTGCCACGTATGCATTAAAAAAACCCGGAAATGGAATCTACGCTTTTGTTTTGAAAGGCGATTTTGCCATAGGAAACATTGCTTTAAACGAGCGAGACGGAGTAGGAATCTGGGATACTAATGCTATTAAAATTACCGCTAATTCCGCTAGTGCCGAAATCCTGTTGATGGAAGTACCCATGCAATTGTAATTGATTTTTGATGATCATACTCGTCAGTTCGAGTGATCCCGATTTTGGGCGGGATCGTATCGAGAACAAGAAAATTTTGAATTAAAAACGGTTCTCGATACGTTTCGCACTCGAACTGACGTTTGGTATAATTTAAAACGGTTCTCGATACGCTTCGCACTCGAACTGACGTTTGGTATAATTACACATGATGTTCACGAATGTTTCCAGTCAATAAATTGCCACCACCGTAATCCGATTGATAAATGCCGTTCCTGCATGGAATGGCGTGGGTGTGTTGCAGGATTCGCAAGCAAAGAAAGTGTTTCTGGAGAACCATTTAAGTGGCGCTACTGTTCCGCACGATTCTGACGCAGCAAAAAAGAATTATGTGAACAAGTTGTTTTTTAAACAATACTTAATGCAAATTATTTATATTTGCTTCGTAAGAATTCAATTGAGTTTAGCAGTAGAAAACAAAACTTTTTTCGCACGGAAAGAACAACAAAAAGTAGCATTTTAGCATGAACCAATGAACCATTCCGAACAAAAAAACACCACTTGGCTGTTTGAAATAACACCTAAAAATAAATTTTTCTCCCTTAACCTGAAGGAAGTGTGGCAGTATAGAGATTTGCTGCTGCTTTTTGTAAAAAGGGATGTGGTGACCGTCTATAAGCAAACGGTTTTAGGGCCACTTTGGTACCTTATACAACCGCTGTTTACCTCCATTACTTTTACTATTATTTTCAATAATGTTGCGGGCATCAATACCGGAACCGTGCCGCCTTTTTTGTTTAATTTGGCCGGGATTACCGTTTGGAATTACTTCACGGCCTGTCTCAATGGTACCTCGAATACCTTTGGCAGTAATGCAGGTATCTTTGGGAAAGTATATTTCCCTCGCATTATTGTACCGCTGTCTATTGTTGTTTCCAACTTATTGAAGTTTGGAATTCAATTTTTTATATTCATTTGTTTTTACGGCTATTATTATGCCCAAGGAGCTGCCATAGGGATGAATACAGCGACTTTGTTTTTTCCACTACTGATCGTTATGATGGGAGTTTTAGGATTGGGACTGGGAATGTTTATCTCTTCCTTAGTCACTAAATACCGAGATTTTAGTAATTTGGTTGGTTTTGGAGTGCAATTATTGATGTATTTGTCCGCCGTGATGTACCCAATGGCACTCATCAAAGAAAAATTGCCGGATTACGGCTGGCTGATAACCTACAATCCCTTGGCGTATGTGATCGAAACGACACGATACATGCTGCTGGATGTTGGACACATATCTGTTTTGGGATTGGGATATACCTTTTTGATTACGGTACTGGTGTTCTTAGTGGGAGTTTTGATTTTTAACAGAACCGAAAAAAGTTTTATCGATACAGTGTAAAGAACACCGGTCCTGATGAAAGGGTTCATTTTAGGATTGATTTTTTAGCCAGTAAGAAAAGTAAGAAAGTTAAGCTGTTGGGTATAATTAATTTTTGATGATAATTTTCCGTCAGTTCGAGTGATCCCGCTTTTGGGCAGGATCGTATCGAGAACAAGAAAATTTTAAATTAAAAACGGTTCTCGATACGCTTTGCACTCGAACTGACGTTTGGTAAATTACACGCAACGGGAATAAAAGTAAGTTTTTAAGGGTAACAAACCGTAATGCCTTACTGGTTCAAAAGGAAATATCCGTTCTTATCAAAAAACAAAAAGACGATACATTTATAGTATGGTACGGTATAGTTAAAGTCGGTTTGGTAGAGCGTCTTTTTTTAGTCACTGATTTAGGTGATTTTTCATCTGGGTTTAAATGGATTTCGCAAATGGTTTGTATTGATTGCTAGTTATTTGTGTCTTTTTTTATGTTTTCTTGTGTTTCAGAGGAGAAATAAAAAATAAAACGGCAACATATTCTAGTTATATTTGCCTCTATTATCTATGACTTTTTCAGCTCATTAATGTGAGTTGAAGTCGCGAAGCGGTAGGTTAAAATGTACAATTCAATTGTAATTGTTTAAAAAAAAATGAATTCAAGTATAAAAATAGCGGTAATTGGATTAGGGTATGTCGGACTTCCATTGGCTCGATTATTTGCAACTCAATATGCTGTTGTGGGATTTGATATCAATGCCTCTCGGGTAGCATCCTTACAATCAGGCACGGATACTACACTGGAGATTTCGGATGAAGTATTACGCAAGGTATTAGTCTCAAGTTTTGTCTCCTCGAGCGCAGTTGAGAGGCAGAGCGCAGTCGAAAAATCGTCAGCTACAAACGGATTAATAGTATCTTCAGAAAGCACTGCTATTGCGGATTGCAATTATTACATCATCACGGTGCCAACTCCGGTAGACAAAAATAATCGTCCAGACTTAACGCCTTTGTACAAATCTTCTGAAACGGTGGGAAAGGTTTTAAAAAAAGGCGATATCGTTATCTACGAATCCACTGTTTATCCTGGTGTAACTGAGGAAGAATGTGTGCCTGTATTAGAAAAATTTTCAGGATTAAAATTCAATGTTGATTTTTTTGCCGGCTATTCCCCGGAACGAATTAATCCCGGAGACAAAGAACATACGGTCGAGAAAATTCTGAAAGTGACTTCTGGTTCCACGCCGGAGATCGGAATAAAAGTGAATGAATTATACCAATCTGTTATTACGGCAGGAACACATCTGGCTCCTTGTATAAAAGTAGCCGAAGCCGCCAAAGTAATTGAAAACTCACAGCGCGATATCAATATAGCGTTTGTAAACGAATTGGCCAAGATATTTAATTTAATGAATATTGATACGCATGCCGTTTTGGAAGCAGCGAGCACCAAATGGAATTTTCTGCCTTTCAAACCCGGATTAGTGGGCGGACATTGTATTGGGGTAGATCCCTATTATTTGGCACAACGCGCACAAGAATTTGGATATCATCCTGAAATTATATTAGCAGGAAGACGCCTAAATGACAGTATGGGAGAATATGTAGCGTCTCAAATTGTAAAATTGATGATCAAAAAGGGCATTTCTATAAATGGTGCGGCACTTTTAATGCTGGGCATCACCTTTAAAGAAAACTGTCCCGACGTGCGCAATACCAAAATTGTGGATGTAATCACTGCGTTAGCAGATTATGGTATTGTCATCACCATTTATGATCCCTTGGCAAACCCATCAGAAGTACAACACGAATACCAATTAGAAACAACCGCTACAGTGCCCAATAATAAATTTGATGCCATTGTGTTAGGAGTGGCGCATGCTGCCTTTTTAGCGATAGATTTGTCACAGTTACAAAAAGAAACTAGTGTGTTGTATGATGTAAAAGGAGTTTTAGGGGATGCAGTCGATGGGAGATTGTAAATAGTACCGTTCGGACTCAAACCATAATAGTAGAAAACATGAAAATAGGGATAACATTCAGTGCTTTTGATTTGTTGCATGCCGGACATATCAAAATGTTAGAGGAAGCAAAAGGACAGTGTGACTATTTAATTGCGGGACTGCAAACAGATCCTACTATCGATCGTCCTGAAAAAAACAGGCCTACCCAATCTGTGGTTGAACGCTATATTCAACTCAAAGGCTGTAAGCATGTAGATGAAATAGTTCCTTATGCAACAGAGCAAGATCTGGAGGATATTTTACGTGCGTTCAAAATTGATGTCCGCATCGTAGGAGATGAATATAAAGACAAGAATTTTACGGGACGAAACTACTGTGAAGAAAAAGGGATCGTGCTTTTTTTTAATATACGAGACCATCGCTTTTCAAGTAGCAGCTTGCGAAAAGAAGTCACAGAGAAAGAACTGATGAAGGAGAAGTAGGGTTTTTTAGTGAATGGTGAAAAGTGAATGGTGAGAAGTGAAAGGTAAGAATTGAAAGGTGTTCAGGTTTGATGTTTCCAGATTCAAACATTTCATCCTCTCACTGTACTCTAAAGTATTCAAGTCATTACAGCAAAGAAGTTTGCGTTTAGTAGTCTTCATACTAAGTTTTTAAGTCATTAACTCGAAACTTTAAAAAAGAAGCGAAAGAAAAAAAGGGAATTTAATTTGATTCCTGTCTAAATAAAAATATAATTAAAATAGTCGCCAATAGGCTGTTTTGTAAACCCCAAATCGAGGCGTCAAATCACTTATAAGCACTAATTGCATAAAAAACACTATGAAAAAACAGCCTGCAGTAACACATGTAATCCTTACCGGAGGAGTGGGAAGCCGATTGTGGCCGCTATCTCGCAAAAGTCAACCCAAACAATATTTAGATTTATTTGAAGGTAAATCGTTATTTGCAATGACCGTGGAGCGCAATCGTACTTTGGTGGACCAGATTATGGTTGTGGGAAATAGTGATAACTGTCATTTAAGTCGGCACGTTCTAGAAAAATCCAATACTCCATATATCGATATTGTTGAATCTACTCCGCGAAATACGGCTGCAGCCATCGCTTTTGCTGCACTAGCTTCTGATCCGGAGGCTGTTTTAATCGTGACGCCCTCGGATCATATTATAGGCGATATGGAACACTATAATAAGGCGATTCAGGAAGCAGTAGAAAAGGCTTCTAACGGTTTTATTGTTACTTTCGGTATTATTCCGACGAAACCGGAAACGGGATACGGGTATATTGAGCGCAAGGGTGAGGATGTAGTTTCCTTCCGGGAAAAACCAAACCAAGTTACCGCGAGGGAATTTATCTCTAAAGGCAATTTTTTATGGAACAGCGGGATGTTTTGTTTCAAAGCAGGCATTTTTCTGGAGGAATTAAAGACCTATAATCCGGAAGTCTATGAAAAATCTAAAATTGCATGGGACAACAACAGCAATGGAAATCTAGATTTGGCTTTATCCATGGATATACCATCCATCAGTATTGATTATGCGGTAATGGAGCGCAGTAAAAAGATAAAAGTGGTCGTGTCTGAATTTTCATGGTCGGACTTGGGTTCTTTCGAATCGGTGTACGACTATTTAGTGGCAACGGGGCATCCTGTTGATCCCAATGGAAATATGGTGATTGGCAATACAAATTATACGGCGTTTGTGGGAATGAAAAACACTATTTTCGTCTATACAGATACTGCTAATTTGATTCTTCAAAAAAATAGTTCTCAAGATGTTAAGAATGTATACAATGCATTGGAACAGGAAAAACCGGAATTATTACAGTAATGGACACCGCCTCAAAAATATATATCGCAGGCAATGGAATGGTGGGAAGTTCGTGCATCTATCCTAAATTGGCACCACAGCCCTTGAAAGAGGAATACTTGCTCACAGGTCCCTTGGAACCAGCAAACTGGACGGTACACCCAGAAAACTAATGGACATCTCCAAGATGCACGCACTAGGATGGAAACATCAGGTGCAGCTGGAAGAAGGAATCCAGAAAACATACGATTGGTTTTTGGAGAATGTAAATGCATTTAAGCAAGTTAAGATGTAGGGAAAAGTTTAATCGGTTAAGAAAAGTTTAATCGGTTAGGAAAGGGTTAATCGGTTAAGAAAAGGTTAATCGTTTAATCGATGAGAAAAAAGTTTAATCGATTAAGAAAGGTTTAATCGATTAACGAAATAGTAAACAATTAACCAGTTAAACACTTAACCCATTAACCATTTAAAGAAAAAAGTATAATCGGTTAACGAAATAGTAAACGATTAAGCAGTTAAACGATTAACCATTTAAAAAACCAAGCAAGCAGAAAATAATGCACAACGAAATAGTTATCTATCAGGCAGAAATGCTGTCAAGCCATATTGAGGTTCGCATAGAAGATGAGACTGTGTGGCTAACTCAATTACAAATGGTAGATTTATTTCAATCAACAAAACAAAATATTAGTCTCCATATTAATAATGTTTTCAAAGAAGGGGAACTAGACGAATTTTCAACTATCAAGGAATACTTGACAGTTCAACAAGAAGGTTCTAGAAAGATAAAGCGAAGAGTTAAGCTATACAATCTCGATGTGATTATTTCCGTCGGTTATAGAGTGAAGTCAAAAACGGGGACACAATTCAGGATATGGGCAACTAATACTTTGAAATCCTATTTGTTAAAAGGCTATGCGATTCAGAATAGAATTGAAAATATCGAGAAAAAGATTTTCGAGCATGACCAGAAAATTGAAATTTTGTTAAATACCTCTCTTCCCCTAAATCAAGGGATTTTCTATGATGGACAAATTTTCGATGCACATTCCTTTGTTTCCAGACTGATAAAATCTGCAAAAAAATCGATCCTTCTTATTGATAATTTCGTAGACGAAACTGTTTTAATACAGTTGTCAAAGAGAGAAAAAGGAGTTGGCGTTATTATTTACACAAAAGACATTACTAAACAGTTAAAACTCGATTTAGAGCGGTTCAATTCCCAATACGAACTTGTCGAAATTAAGCAATTTTCCAAATCACATGATCGTTTTTTGATAATCGATGAAACGGAAGTGTATCATATAGGAGCATCACTTAAAGACTTAGGCAAAAAATGGTTTGCTTTCTCAAAATTGAATATTGACCCTGCAACATTGCTTGGAAAATTATACGAGTAGTAGGAAAGGGTTAATCGTTTAAGAAAGGTTTAATCGGTTAATCGATGAGGAAAAAGTTTAATCGGTTAACGAAATAGTAAACTATTAACCAATTAAACTATCAGTCGTTCCTGCTAAAAAAAAACAGCCTTTTAGGGTAACTATAGTGTGATAAAAATTTGTGTAGAAAGAAAAATAGACGTTAAATAAGTTGAAATAAGTTATCTTTTAAATTAACTTTGCAAGATGAGTAGACAGATAATCTTTTACGAGAATCACTTTCTTGACTTTTATAAAATTCAAGAAGATAAAGTAAAAGCTAAGATTAAAAATATTCTTGAACTGGTAATGCAAGTTGACAGAGTTCCTGAAAAATTTTTAAAACATTTGTCCGGAAGCGATGGAGTTTATGAAATAAGAGTTGAATATCAATCCAATATTTACAGAATATTTTGTTGTTTCGACAAAGGAAACGTAGTTGTATTATTCAATGCCTTTCAAAAGAAAACTCAGAAAACTCCCAATAGCGAATTAGAAAAAGCAATACGATTGAGAAAAGAATATTTTTCAACTAAAACAAATTAGACATGGACAAATATAGCCACATAACTAATTTTGATCAACTTATTGAAGTTGAACACGGAAAAATTGGAACAGAAAGCAGAAATAAATATGAGGAACACACTCAAATGTTTATTATCAGCGAAATGCTGAAGCAAGCAAGAAAAGAAGCAAAAATGACACAGGAACAGCTTGCCGAAAAGACAGGGACTAAAAAAAGTTATATTTCTAAAATTGAAAATGGAAAAGGAAATATTCAAATTTCAACACTGATTCGACTTTTTGAATTAGGATTAAACAAACGAATAGGATTGACATTTTTATAAATCAGTACATCTCACTACAATTTGTTCAGGTCATGCTTTTTAAAGACCGGCTCGAAATTTGGAATCCGGGTAGTTTGCCTTATGGATTAACTACTGCCAAACTTAGAAAGCCGCACAGTTCCATTCCAGCCAATCCTTTACTGGCCGAGCCTATGTATCTTGCGGGTTTTATCGAAAGGATGGGAACAGGAACAGGCGACATTATTCGACTTTGTGAAGAGGCAGGTTTGAAAAAAGCTCCCGAGTTTCTACAGGAAGAAATTTTCAAGACCATTCTTTGGCGCAAAAATACTGAGGATAAATATGCCGTTGGAGTAAATGGCGGAGTAAAAGACATTCTGGTACTTATTGAAAGCAATCCCGGCATCAATGTTTCAAACATAAAGTCCCTTTTGAACGTTCCCCAAAGGACTATTGAAAGAGGAATTAATCAATTAAAGAAAGAAAATAAAATCGAATTTAAAGGAGCACCGAAAACAGGAGGCTATTATAGGATTATCGATTTCCTGATGATTTTATGTTTCAACTCAATAAAATAGAATGGCAGGAGCTTATCACAAATTGTGATAACCTACCAGAATCAATAAAGTTTAGCCCTCAAACCCCATTTGCTTTCAGTGAACAAGGAGTTGCAATGCTTAGTACGGTTTTAAAATCTAAAAAAGCAGTTGAAACTAATATCGCCATTATGCGTGCCTTTGTAGAAATCAGAAAAACAATTAGTTTGCAAAGTCATCTTTCTGAACAAATCATGGAATTGAAAAATGATTTGGAACAACGCCTTGGAGAACACGATGTACAATTGATGAAAATTTATACTGTAATGGATCAATTTATTGAAGAAAAAATAGAGCAAAAGAAATGGGAAAATCGAAAAAAACTGGGATATAAATAAACGTTAAAGGAAAAAGGTTTAATCGGTTAACGAAATAGTAAACGATTAACCAATTAACCACTTAAACGATTAACCATTTAAAGAGAAAAGTGTAATCGGTTAACGAAATAGTAAACGATTAACCAGTTAAACGATTAACCAATTAACCATTTAAAAGAAAAAAGGTTTAATCGGTTAAGAAAAGATTAATTGTAAACCTTTTTATTTCTAATGCTATAAAAATTGCTACTTTTGCGCAAGCCGCACAAAATAACTGTAAAATGGGATTTTGAGCAGCGAAGCTTTTATAAAAATAAAGAATTGGGTGCAGCGTTTCGTTTCGTTATTAGGTAATAGTGTTTCCCTTTAGAATTTAAAATACTTGAAAAACAATTATGGAAATAATAGGTACTGCCGTAGTGTCCTTTTAATCCTCTTTCATTCTGTCCAGATAAGCGTTCAGGATATATTAAAAACTGCCGATTGGAGTACTCCGCCAGTAGACAATTTATCGGGTGCTGCTCTCGAAAAGAGTAGAGCTTAGTTGAAAAGCAACAATATGACTATTCATCAGGCCGAACCTCTAGCTTTATCGACAGGAATGCCCGCTTCAGAATTTACTAAATTACGCGTTTGCTTAATCGTACCGCTTTCAAAAAAACCGGAAAAAGCTCCCTTAACAACGGATACCACTAATTTGATTTTGCAAAAAGAAAGGTCTCAGGATGTTAAGAATTTTATAGTCAATTGGAGAGAGAATTCCGATTTATTGTATTAAAAAAATACAAATCGAGATAATTTTAGGATTTAATAAACTAATAATTAAAACTTTTGACACAGATTTGTGGTACAGAATAAAATTAAGATAGAGAAAATAGAACTTCCTACAATAAAAACGATAAAGAGTTGTTTGTTTTATTCTAGTTAACCCCTTGGGTGTAATTCAATTTGTTTAATTTTTTGACCACATAGAAACATAAGTAAGTCGAAAGTTTAAAAGTCGTAAAGTCAAAAGAATTAACTTTAAGTAAAACAGCTTTAAATTATATTGTTACATAATTTTATCTTGATTTTAAAATACGACATTATACCATGGTTATTACTTCTATTTTAAAATTATGTGCTGTGCATCAATTTTTTCTTTAAGATTAATGGGAATTTATTCATTACGCCCAACGGGTTTCTTGTTATTTAAAAAATAGTATAAGTAACACGAAAAATATATTGTGGCAATTATTAAAAAGAGTTTTCTGCCACAGATTGGGTGGATTAAAACGATTTTTAAAGCTGCGTGGCGAATTAATCTGTGCCAATCTTTGAAATTTATGGCAAATAAATATAGAATTTTAGTAAAACACGACATTAAATTTTAGTTATTACTTATTTAAAAAAATAGTACTTAAAATATTTCGAATTAAAAAAATACACATTTTTACACATTACTTATGAGAAAAATAATTGTTGCT
The DNA here is from genome assembly GCF_003970335.1 of Flavobacterium sp. LS1P28. Lineage (NCBI taxonomy): Bacteria > Pseudomonadati > Bacteroidota > Flavobacteriia > Flavobacteriales > Flavobacteriaceae > Flavobacterium > Flavobacterium sp. LS1P28. Next base: position 28,185 of record NZ_RYDI01000003.1, read on the forward strand.
CTTTTATTGTTGTTTGCTTTTTTCCAATCTTCCCACGTACTTGCACAGGACTTGTTAAAAAGTACTGATTTGAGTACTTTAAAAGTGGATAATTTGATCGATAGCGACATCGCAAAAATAAAAACTCAGCTGCAAACAAACAATATGACGATTGAACAAGCAGAACCTATGGCTCTAGCCAAAGGAATGCCCGCTTCGGAGTTTGCTAAATTAAGAACTCGAATTGCTGGTCTGTCCTTGCAAACAGGCGTTTCAAATACTAGTAATTCCAGTGATACGGAAGATAGAAAACAAGAAAAAATCGTCAATACGAAAGTAAAAGATACCCTAAATGCTTTAATTTTTGGTTCGGAGCTTTTCGATAATCCTACCTTAAATTTTGAACCCAATTTAAAATTGGCTACGCCTGTAAATTACGTGTTGGGACCCGGCGATGAAGTGCAGGTTAGTGTGTATGGAGTACAAGAATTTAATGCTAGTATTCCCGTATCTACAGAGGGTAAAATAACCATTCAATATGTAGGTCAGATTTCCGTTTCCGGAATGACGATTGAGGCTGCTACCCAAAAAATAAAAGGTGCAATCGCAAGAGTGTATAGCACGGTGGGATCAGGACAATCTCAAGTCGCAGTGACTTTAAGTCGCATCAGAACGATTAGAGTTACTATAATTGGCAGTAAACAACCCGGTAATTATTCGATATCTTCTTTGGCAACCGTTTATAATGCGTTATTTTTAGGTGGTGGCCCGGGAAAAAACGGCAGTTACAGAAATATTGAATTGTTAAGGGATAATAAAGTATACAAAAACATTGATATTTACCGCTTCCTTGTCAATGGAAATCAATCGGATAATGTGGGATTAAAGGATAATGATGTCATTCGAATTCCGGCTTACAATCAAAGGGTCACCGTCGAGGGACAGGTAAAACGTCCTGGTATTTTTGAAATGAAAAAAGGGGAGACATTTGCAGATTTACTGTCTTTTGCATCAGGATTCAATGAATTGGCGTATACTGCTTCGGTGAATGTATTGCAAAAAACAGCTAAAGAATTTAAAGTTCGAGATGTAAAATTCGCAGAATTTAATACTTATAAACCGTTGTCCGGGGATGTGTTTAGAGTGACTAAAATTCTGAATCGTTTTGAAAACCGTATCAAAATTGACGGTGCCGTTTTTAGACCGGATACGTATTCTTTTTATGAAGGAATGCGTGTTTCCGATTTGATTGCAAAGGCGGAAGGTCTAAAAGAAGATGCGTATAGCAACAGAGCGAGAATCATTCGACTACAATCGGATTTGACCACGGAAATAGTCAATGTAAATTTAGCCAAAGCCTTAGCAGGGGATCTAGAAGCGGATGTCGCATTATTTAAAGAAGACATCGTAACGGTGTATTCAATTTTAGATTTTGTTGAAGACTTTAAAATAACCATTGATGGTGAGATTAAAAAACCAGGTGTTTATCAGTATCATGAAAACTTAACCTTAAATGATCTATTGGTTCAAGCTGGTGGATTATCAGGATCGGCTTCTAAGAGAGTTGAGGTAGCAAGAATGATTCAATCGGAAGAAATAGACGATGCCAATCCGAATAAAGCGGAACTATTTAATATCGAAATTACGGCTGATAACAATGAACAGTTAAAGAACTTTGATTTGAAGCCTTTTGATGTGGTGAATATCCGTAAAATGGCCGTTTATGATAAACCAGAGATGGTCACTATCAGCGGAGCGGTCCATTATTCCGGGAAATATGTTTTGGCAACTAAAAAAGACAAAGTCTATGATATTGTTGCACGAGCAGGTGGCTTGACATCAGTTGCCAATATAGAGGGAGTTAAGATCAAGAGACCCATTCAATCCGAACAAATAGAAGCATTGGAAAATGTAAATATGAATTTGGGTAAAAAAGACAGTATCCAAAACAAGCTTACTAAAAAACTAAAAGAAGATTTAAAATTTGCCACCATACCAGTGGATTGGAAAGCCATTGTTGAAAATCCAAAAAGCAACACCAATGTAACTTTGTTTCCCGGTGATGAGATTGAAGTGGCTACTTACAATGAAGGGGTTAAAGTGGCAGGTAATGTATTGTTAACTTCGGAGATTCCTTATACAAAAGGAAAAGGATTTAATTATTACTTAGATGCTGTTGGTGGTATCGATGCCAAGGGTTGGAAGAAAAAGGCCTACATTATTTATCCAAATGGTAAAGCAGATGTAGTAAGTTCTTTCTTATTCATAAAAACGTATCCTAAAGTGACTGCAGGTTCTCAAATTATAGTGCCAGAAAAACCGGAAGTTAAAAAAATGAGTGCCGGGGAATGGGTAGGAATAGGAAGTGTAATGTCAAGTTTAGCGTTACTTATTTTGACCGCTTTTAAGTAGGTATCTTTAGTTTTTGCTCTAGTCCTAAAGGGAATCGAAAATTCAGCACTTTATATTTTTGAACCAGATCCAAAGGAAATGAAAAATCAATAATCTACTTCTCGATACAATTTTATGCAACTGCTGTCGCTATTTTATAAAATCACTCGAAGTGACCCCTCGATAAAAACTCGGGGCAGGCTGATTAACAGACAACCAACTTCTCGATACAATTTTATGTAACTGCTATCGCTATTTTATAAAATCACTCGAAGTGACCCCTCGATAAAAACTCGGGGCAGGCTGATTAACAGACAACGGATAACAGAAAACCGAAAAATGAACGAACAAATACCAAACGATGAAATATCGTTAAAAGAACTTATTGAAAAAGGAAGAGAATGGTTTTCCTATTTGCTTGGGCAATGGAAAATTATTGTTTTAGCAGGAGTTATAGGGGCAGCTTTAGGGTTAGCTTATTCTTTTATAAAAAAACCGGTATATACCGCAACACTATCCTTCGCACTAGAAGATGAGAAGACAGGTGGTGGCTTGGGAGGAGCCTTAGGTTTGGCGAGTTCATTTGGTATAGATCTTGGCGGCGGAGGAGGAAGTATTTTTACCGGATCTAATTTGACCGAGTTGTTCAAGTCCCGCGCTATGGTGGAGCAAACTTTGTTGAGTCCTGTTGTAGTGGATGGAAAAACCATTTCTTTGGCGGAGATGTACATACAAAATCAGGGCTGGAGGGAAAAGTGGAATGACAAACCAAAATTTGCAACCATCCAGTTTTTACCCGATACCAAGCGTACCCATTTTACCCGAGTACATGACAGTATCTTGGGTGTGGTATATCAAGACTTGTCTAAAACAGGGTTGTCCGTCGGACAAAAAGATAAAAAGATTGCTATTATTAACATAGATGTCTCTTCTACTAATGAATTGTTTTCCAAGTATTTTACGGAAGCGCTTGTCAAAGAAGTTTCTGATTTTTATGTCACGACCAAAAGTAAAAAAGCACGCGAGAATATGGATATTCTGGAACGACAAACGGATTCTATACGTGGTGAACTCAACGGAGCGATTACCGGTGTGGCGGTTGCTAATGACAATACTTTTGGATTGAATCCTGCGATGAATGTACGACGAGCTCCTTCTGCTAGAAGACAGGTAGATGTGCAAGCGAATACTGCCATACTAACCGAATTAGTAAAACAAAGTGAATTGGCTAAAGTAACCTTGCGTAAGGAAACGCCATTGATTCAGGTGATTGATCGACCTATTTTGCCCTTGAAGAAAGAAAAATTTGGCAAGGCCAAGGGGGTTCTGTTGGGTGGAATTTTAGCAGGATTTTTAACGGTTATAGTTTTGATAATTCGAAGAATATTTAAACGGATTAATACATAATTTTAATTCAACAACATGATAGCTCTATGTTTCAAGTTACTTTAAAAAATGATATTAGTTTTTATTGCGAGGCTAATGATACAATCTTAGTTGGTGCCCAGAAGCGGAATCTTAATTTAAATTATAGCTGCCAAACGGGAAGGTGTCAATCTTGTAAAGCAAAAGTAATTTCAGGTACCTCTATAGCCAAAGTTGATGAAATTGGACTCAATGAAGAAGATAAAAAAAACGGCTATATTTTGACTTGCGTTCGTACTCCAACTTCAGATGTGGTTCTAGATTTAGATGATTTAAGTGGCTATAAATTAGAATCAATAAGAACCTTGCCTTCCAAAATTAATAGAATAACCAAATTATCCTCAGATGTTATTGAATTGGAATTACGAATTCCCCCTCAATCTACATTTAACTATTTGCCTGGGCAATATGTAAACTTTATCAAAGGCGATTATAAAAGAAGTTATTCAGTAGCAAATTATAATAAATCTACAAACCTTGTTTTTTTTATAAAAAAGTATCCAAGGGGGGTGTTTAGTAATTATTTGTTTAACGAAGCAAAAGTGAATGACTTACTAAGAATTGAAGGTCCTATTGGGACTTTTTTCTTGAGAAATACAGATAAAGAGAATATCATTTTTTTAGCTACAGGTACAGGAATTGCTCCTATTAAAGCAATTTTAGAACAAATGAATGAGGGTAATATTGGACTTCTTAATAAAAAAATATTCCTTTTTTTTGGAGGCAGATTTTCAGAAGATCTATTTTGGAAACCTGAGTTTAGTAATATAAACGTGAATTTTATTCCAGTGTTAAGTAGAAACACAGAAGATTGGGATGGTTCTACTGGATACGTTCAAGATATCCTTCTTTCTAAATCAATTAACTTATCTGATTCCGTAGTTTATGCTTGCGGATCTGAAAATATGATAAACGATTCTAATAAAATATTAATTCAAAACGGATTATCTGAGGATTCATTTTATTCGGATGCATTTGTCAGTACGAAATAAATATAAACTATATATATGAAGGCAGTTATTCTTGCAGGTGGTTTAGGTACTCGTTTAAGTGAAGAGACCGTATCCAAGCCAAAACCAATGGTTGAAATTGGAGGAAAACCCATTTTATGGCACATTATGAAGACTTATTCTCATTACGGAATAAACGATTTTATAATTTGCTGTGGATACAAAGGATACATTATTAAGGAATATTTTCAAAATTACTTTTTGCATCAATCAGATGTTACTTTCAATATGAGAGATAATAAAATGATTGTTCATGAAGAAAGAGCCGAGCCTTGGTCGATAACCTTGGTTGATACAGGCGATGATTCTATGACAGGCGGCCGATTGAAAAGAGTAGCTCCCTATTTGAAAGAAGAGGAGAGTTTTTGTTTTACTTATGGTGATGGAGTTGCAGATGTCGACATCAAAGCTTTGTTAGAATTTCACAAGTTGCACGGAAAAGACGCCACACTCACAGCAACCTATCCCCCAGGGAGATTTGGTGCATTAGAGATAGTAGATGGTGAAGTGAGGCAGTTTCAAGAAAAACCAAGAGGAGACGGGGCTTTGATCAATGGCGGTTTTTTTGTTTTGTCACCTAAGGTGATTGATCGAATTACTGGTGATGATACAGTTTGGGAACAAGGTCCTTTAAAAGGATTGGCTTCGGATAATCAATTGATGGCCTTTAAACATGAAGGGTTTTGGCAACCAATGGATACATTAAGAGATAAAGTACACTTAGAAGAGTTATGGGATACTAATCAAGCACCTTGGAGATTATGGAAGGATTAGAAGGCAAAGTAAATTCAGAATTTTGGAAAAACAAAAAAGTTTATCTTACGGGTCACACAGGCTTTAAGGGAAGTTGGGCTGCGTTATGGTTGCAACAAATGGGTGCCGTTGTTAAGGGTTATTCATTAGCGCCTTATACGAACCCTAATTTGTTTGAAGAAGCTTCAGTCGCCACTGGTATGCAATCAGAAATAGGGGATATTCGCAACTTGGAGGCTGTTACCAAAAGCATGGTCGCTTTTGATCCCGAAATTTTGATACACATGGCGGCACAACCCCTAGTACGTTTGTCTTATTTAGAACCAGTGGAAACCTACTCGACTAATGTGATGGGAACCATTCATGTACTAGAAGCGGCTCGTAAATGTAAAAGCTTAAGGGCAATTGTTGCAATTACAACAGATAAATGTTATGAGAATAAGGAGTGGCCGTGGGGCTATCGCGAAAACGAACCCATGGGTGGCCATGACCCATATAGCAGCAGCAAAGGTTGTTGCGAGCTGCTAATTGCTTCGTATAGAAAATCTTTTTTTAATTCGCGAAATTCCGCTTCATTGGCCTCGGTACGTGCTGGTAATGTAATTGGTGGAGGAGATTGGTCTGGCGACCGTTTAATTCCGGATATCTTAAGGGCTTTTGAAAAATCAACCCCGGTAATTGTTAGAAACCCACTTTCTACAAGGCCATGGCAACATGTGTTAGAACCCCTATCTGGTTATTTGGTTTTAGCGGAAGAATTATATAATAATGGAGATCAATTTGCCGAAGGCTGGAACTTTGGCCCCAAAGACGAAGATTGTCAATCGGTTGAAAAGATTTTGAATACAATGATAAAAACTTGGGGAGAAGGGGCTTCTTGGGAATTAGATACCAATAGCAATCCTCATGAGGCAGGTTTTTTAAAACTTGATTGCTCCAAAGCGGCGCAGCAATTGAAATGGGTGCCCCAATGGAATTTAGAATTCACGCTAAGTTTGATTGTTAATTGGCACAAAGCTTGGATGAGCAAAGCCGATATGAAAACACAATGTTTAAAAGAAATAGATTTATATAGTAATAAATTATAATAATGGAAAAGAAAGAACAATTACAAAATTTGCGAAATGAAATTGCGGGTTTAGTATCAAAATATGCCGCAATCAATTATGAACCTACACCTTTTATTCCTGGGGAAACTGTAGTTCCTCCATCGGGGAAATTATTAGGAGAAGAAGAAATGCAAAATATGGTAGCTGCCTCACTAGATGCCTGGTTAACTACAGGACGTTTTAATGCAGAATTTGAAAAGAAATTAGCAGAATTTTTAGGAGTTAAATACTGTTTATCTGTTAATTCTGGTTCTTCTGCTAATTTAGTAGCATTTAGCACTTTGACTTCACATAAATTAGGTGATCGTGCCATTAAAAAAGGAGATGAGGTTATTGGTGTAGCAGCCGGATTCCCTACGACAGTAAATCCTATTGTTCAATTTGGAGCCATTCCTGTTTTTGTAGATGTTGACATAAATACCCACAACGTCAATGCTGATCTAATTGAAGCGGCGATAACCCCAAAGACTAAAGCGATTATGTTGGCTCATGCCTTAGGAAATCCGTTCAATTTGAATAAGGTAACCGAACTTTGTAAAAAATACAATTTGTGGCTGATTGAAGATACTTGTGATGCATTGGGTGCAGAATACAACGGACAAAAGTGTGGCACTTTTGGAGATATAGGAACCTTAAGCTTTTACCCTGCTCACCATATGACCATGGGAGAAGGAGGGGCTGTTTTTATGAATAATCCTGAATTAAAAGCTATTGCCGAATCTTTTAGAGACTGGGGACGTGATTGTTATTGTGCTCCGGGATGTGATAATACCTGTGGTTGTCGTTTTGAACAAAAACATGGAGATTTGCCTTACGGTTACGATCACAAATACGTATACTCTCACTCAGGGTATAACTTAAAAATAACCGATATGCAAGCGGCTTGCGGATTGGCACAGCTAGATAAATTAGATTTTTTTATCGCCAGACGTCGTGAAAATTTCAGCTATTTAAAAGAAAAATTACAATCTTTAAATGATTTTATACATCTACCTGTAGCTACAGAAAACAGTAATCCATCTTGGTTTGGTTTTCCTATAACTTTAAAAGATAACTGCGGATCCAACAGGGTTGATCTATTAAAATTTTTAGACAATCATAAAATAGGTTCTCGGTTATTGTTTGCAGGAAATCTAACCAAACAACCTTATTTCAAGGATATCGAATACAGAATTGTTGGAGAATTGACGCATACCGATAAAACAATGAATGATACCTTCTGGATTGGGGTACAACCAGCCTTAACTGACAATCATCTTGATTTTGTAGTGGAGAAAATGGAAGAGTTTTTCGGTTTAAATTTTTAAAGTCGATGCAAAACAAAATCTTACTAACTGGGGCAACAGGTTTTTTAGGGAGCCATCTTTTAAAAAGACTTATTGAGGCTGGCGCAGATGTTTTGATATTAGTGAGAGAAACATCAAATAAGGAACGAATTAAAAATCTGGAAGGTTTCTCTATATTCACAATAAATAAACAGCTTTCAAATATTGATGCCCTTTTCGAAATGTACTCTATTGATACAATAATTCACGTTGCTACTGAATATGGTAGAGATTTACCATATTCATCAGTTTTAGAGAGTAATGTTTTGCTGCCAATAAAGTTGATAGAATCAGCAGATAAAAAAAAACTAAATTTGTTTGTTAATACTGATAGTTTTTTTAGCAAATTCCAGGATTATAGTTATTTAAAAGAATACATAATGTCGAAAAATATTTTTACAGATTATTTAAAATCTCTTTCGGGTATACAGGTGTTTAATTTACAATTAGAGCATATTTACGGGGAATTTGATTCAAAGACTAAATTTATAACATCGGTAATGGGAAAGATTTTAGTTAATGAAAAATCTATAAAATTAACTGAGGGAAGTCAAAAAAGAGACTTTATTTATGTTTTGGATGTCGTAGATGCTTATTTGGTAGTGTTAGCAAATAAGCAGGTATTAGGACAATATACAGAATTTGAAGTAGGAACGGGCAGCTCAATATCAGTAAAAGACTTCGTGTCCAAAATACATCAAATCATGGACTCAAAGTCTGATTTGTTATTCGGTGCTTTAGTAGGCAGAATTAATGAGATTAAAGATTCAAAAGCGAATAATTTAAATTTATGCAAATTAGGTTGGAAACCTAAATTCACATATGAAACAGCGATTAAAAGAATCGTAAGTTTAGAAAAATAAAATAAATTTATCGAGTTTAAGAAAGCTCGTTAAATTTATACCGTTGATTTAATTACATTATTTTTAGATGAAATTATTATAAAAATTGGCACTCGACTGTTGTTTGAAATAACTTGTTGTGCAAACCAGCTTCTGCTAATATTAAACACTGAGTAGTTGGTAATTTGACCAATACCGACGCTATTATGAATCAATCATTTTGGTTGGGGGTTTGGCCAGGATTGAATGAGTCACATTATGATTACATTGCTGATGTAATTTGGGATATTTGAATTCGTAATGTTTTAATTAATAGAAAAAGAAGTTTTTATTGAGTTTTTTAACAGCATAATGCGCCATTATAACATCTATTTTAGATAGAAAAAAGTTGAAAATGAGAATTTTATTAGTTTGTGAGTCATCTCATATTAATGAGTCTGGCGGAAGAGTTGTTAGGTACATAACAAAAATACTCAAAAGAGAAAACAATCAAGTTAAATTACTAGTCTTGTCCGGTATACGCGATGATTATGAAATGGGCGACTTTTATAAGGAAAATGATGTTGAATTTCTACCGATAAGAATGGATATAATAAATAGGGCAGCAAGATTGTTTTATAAGACAAAAGAAATAAAATCGTTTAGTAAAATACTTTGTGATTATTCTCCTGATGTTGTTCATTTTGCATCTTTTGACCATACTAAACCAGCACAATTTATTAGTGAGGCAAGAGGGTATGGAGCAAAAGTAGTATTGCAACCATGGACAATGCACTTTTACTGTTCACAAGGATTTGGTTTTAGAAATGGGCAACAATGTACTTTATGTGCAAATGGTAATTATTTAAATGCTTTAACTAAAAAATGTGTGACAATTAGATCGATACCAAGCTTAATTGAAAAGAAAGTGTCTCACAAAAAAGCCTTAAATGCAGATCTATTTTTATCAAGTAATACTAAATTGGATACTATTTTAAATAAATATGGTGCGAAAAAATCACAGGTTTATAGATTCCCAATCGCGTTTGACTATACTTTTTTTGATAAACAATCTGGAAAATCAGAAGATTATTTTATTTTTTATGGACAGGCAAATTCACATAAAGGCTTAAGTGTTTTATTGGATGTTTTTGCAAAATTACCAGAACAGAAACTTAAAATATATCCAATGTCTAACTTGCCTAAAAACATTTCTAACTTAAAAAATGTAGAAATAATTAATGGAGTGAGTTGGAATAATGGTTTAGGTGATGCTATCTTAAAATCTAAAGCGGTATTGATGCCTTCTTTATGGTCAACTTCTACCGAATACGCTTTATGTGAAGCTTTATTAATGAAAAAAGCTGTAGTGTTGTTTAATGTTGGTGTTCATATAGATATTTTTAAGAATGGATATGACGCATTAATCGTTGAGCCTAACGATACAGTGGCATTTACTAATGCGGTTTTAGCATTAGATAATAATGAAGAGTTAAGGAAATCAATAGGAAATAATGGGTATAAGACTTTGTTAGAGGTTAATAACCCAGATGAATTATATTTTAAGTTAATGAGAGGATATTCATCAAAAAATAGTTAAGTTGAAAAAATTACAGACTTCAAAAACAAAGGCTTCAATTATAAACTTATTATTTAATTATGCAAATGCTTCTTTTGCAATAATAAACGGGTTGGTGCTAGTACCGCTATATCTAACCTATTTTTCAGTAGGAACCTATGGTTCGTATTTGTCTTCGGGCAATATAGTTGGTATGTTGGGCTTATTAGAAGGAGGGATGGCCTTTGTTTTAACTCAAAAACTATCTAATAGTTATGCAAAAAAAGACTTTAATAGTTTTTCTAAAATTTTAGGATCAGGTCTTTTTATTTCGGTTTCTATTGCCTTTGTGTTGTTTCTTTTTGGTTTAGTTTTTTTTCCATTTATTTCTGACTGGGTAAAGGCAGAACCAAATGAAGCTAAAAATATTCAGTACGCATTTCTGTATTCAGCAATTGGAGCAGGCTTGAATATTTTGTTTCATAATGTTTCGGCCGTTTTTCAGGCATTATTGAAAGTTAGCGTAAGTGGTTTTGCGAATTTAATTTCTATTTTTTGTGGTATAACAGTTACATTATTAGGGTTGAAATTTGGTTTTGGAGTAGTTGCGATACCTTTAGGGATATTGGTTAGAGGCTTGGTTGGTGTTTCAATTTTGATAGTCGCACTAATAAGAATTTTAAAAAGAGAACATTTTCCAAAAATTCAAATAGATAAGCTTTACAGTAACGAGTTAATTAAATCCGTTTTACCAATGTTTGGAGGAGGAGTTGCGAAATCATTAGTTACCAATAGCCAGCTTTTAATTATCACAAATTTTATTAATCCAACTGCTTCCGCAGTCTTTTTTATTACAGGTAGAATTTATATAGTTTGTGATTCTTTTTTAGCACCTGTGGGGTCTTCTATCTTTTCAAGTATTTCACAAATAGTTGGCGAGGGTAATAAAGAAGTAATTAAAAAAAATATCGTAAAGATATTTTTTATTTTCAATGTTTTTTCTGTTTTTATTGTGTCATTAAGTTTTATTTTTAATTCAAGTTTTGTTTCATTGTTGTTAGGTGCTGATAAATATGGAGGGAATATGTTGTCTTTATTCCTTTGCATTAATATGTTGTTTTATACTCGCTTTAATTTTTTGAGTATTAACTTATACGCTTTGGGTGTATTTGGAAAAACAGTAATGTACGATGTGATTGGAGGAATATTACGTTTGATTCTTATTTTCTCTTTAATTAGTTATTTAGGATTTATAGCTTTGCCAATAGCAGAATTTTTATCAACAACCTTTTTGATAGGTTATTTTTTAAATAAATTAATCATATCTAAAATAGAATTAAAAGGGAAAGAAATATTAAACTTTGTTTTTTCTGGAAGCTCACTATTGGTAGTTGTTTTTTCCATGTCTTTTGTTTTTATTTATTTTTTACCACCAATTAATAGTTGGATTCTATTTGTTGAGTATGCGATATTAATAGCTTGTATTAATAGTGTAGTGATTCTTGTTTTTTCTAAACCGATCAGGTTGTTAGTGTTTAATTTTATGAGACATTTAAAAATTATAAAAGCAAAAGATGTTGAACTATAAAATGTAGTGTAGTAATTTCTTTAATTAAAAGTACTTGCTAAAAACTAAGAAAAACTTTTTTGGAAGTAGATAAAAAGCTAATACTTATAAATAGTTGAGTAAACCATATTTTTTTTTAATAATAATCAAATTAATATAGTTAATTTATAGAATGGACGTAGTAATTATTTTCAATGGTTTAGGAAACCAGATGTCTCAGTATGCTTTTTATTTGCAGCATAAGAAAAAGAATACATCCACCTATTTTATTCCGTTTTGTAGTGATCACAATGGCTTGGAATTAGAAAGCGTATTTAGTGTTGATTGTAAGGTGTCTTTGAGTCAAAGAATTCTTTATGTTTTATTTCGAATATTACTTACGGATAAAGTGAAATGGGTAAGCAGTCCAATACAAAAGTTACTGCATTTACTAAATTGTAAGATTGTAAAAGAAGACTTTAATTACAATTACAATAGCGACTACAGTACCCCTTCGAAAGGAATTACCTTTTATTATGGTGGGTGGCACACTGAGAAATATTTTATTGGAGCAAAGGATAAAGTTGATAAAGCATTCGAATTTAGCGCTCCTAATGATGAGATTAATCATAGTTTTATATCGAGTATCGAGAGCACAAATAGTGTGTCACTGCATGTAAGACGAGGTGATTTTTTTAATAACGATAATATTAATCTTTTTGGAGGTGTGTGTACCACAGCGTATTTTGAAAAAGCAATTAGTACCATGGAATCGAAAGTAGAGAATTCCCATTTTTTTGTTTTTTCTAATGATTTAGCTTGGGTAAAGGAAAATATTTTTATTAAAAACGTAACCTATGTAGACTGTAATGCAGGAAAGAGTTCTTGGAAGGATATGTATTTAATGAGCCTGTGTCAACATAATATAATTGCTAATAGCACCTTTAGTTGGTGGGGAGCATGGCTTAATAAAAACAAAAATAAGATTGTGATTTCGCCAAAACGTTTTCTGAATAGTGACAGTACTACTGATGTATATCCGGATGCATGGACTACACTAGGTGATTATTAAATTTTAAATAAAAAATGAAAAAAATAGCTTTTACTATTTGTGCTAAAAATTATATAGGGCTAGCTCTTGCGTTAGAAAAATCAATAAAAGAACATAATAATGATGTTGATTTTTTGATTTTTGTAGCAGATGAATTTTCGGATGAAGAAAAAATCAATGATCTTCCAGATAATATTATAATAGCCAAAGATACAATTAGTATTTCTCAAGAACAATGGAATCAAATGTCGTTTAAATACGATTTGACTGAATTTTGTACTTCGATCAAGCCTTCTTGTTTTAAATATGTTTTTGAGAAGTTTAATCCTTATGCTTGTATTTACTTTGATCCTGATATTTTAGTGTTTAATTCATTAGATACAATATTTAATAAATTACAGCAACATTCAATAATCGTTACGCCCCACATCACAACGATCGAAGACCTATACACTGGAAAACTGAACGAGCGCAATTTATTGTATTCGGGGATGTTTAATTTGGGTTTTTTGGCGCTAAAACGAGATGAGTATGCTAAAAAGATGTTAGATTGGTGGGAAATTCGTCTGGAGGATAGGTGTTTTCAAAACATGATGGAGAATTACTTTACAGATCAGAAATGGATGGATTTTTTACCTTCATTTTTTCCAAATCAATTGGTAATTTCTCACGATTTGGGTCTAAATGTTGCCCCATGGAATTTTTATGAGAGAGAAATAATAGATATAGATAATTCATACTTTGTTAAGAATCGTATAAAAAAAGAGGTTGACACTCTTTATCCACTAACATTTGTTCATTTTTCGGGATACAATTATAATGCATTAATTAATGGAGAAATAGTACAAGGGAATATTAAAAATTTTGAAGACCATGTGGATTTAAAAAAAATCTTTGATAGATATGCCAACTTTATAAAACAAAGTGATTTTTCACGATATGTGCAATTAAGTTACACCTATAATTATTTTTCTAATCAAGTAAGTATATCTAGTGTGTATCGAAAGCTTTTTAGGAGATTGCATGAAGATAAAAAAATAAATTCTAATCCATTTGATGCTAGTAATTCGTTTTATTTATCCTTGAAGCAGGCAAAACTGATAAATGAAAGAATGCTAAAAACAGATAAGGTTTCAATTGCAACTGCTGAAAATGTAGAACAAAAAACTTTAATGATAAATAAGTTACTAAAAATTTTATTTAAGTGTGTAGGTGCAAATAGATTTTTTATGTTGATGCGATTAATGCGATTGTACTCTAAAATAGAAAATCATGTTTATTTGATTGATAAAAGTTACTTAAAGAATTTTAAAATTAGAAATTAGTTTGATTACATTCCTAGGTTACAACAATATGTTAACTCATAAGCGTGGGGTTGAAAACGTTATTCATTTTCAGTCGCAAGCAAGTCCCTTTGAAATAAATTATTATTTGCATTGGGATACTCAAACCCGAGTGAGTCGTTATGAAAAATTAATTTGTATAGGGATAAAGAAAAATAGATTTTGGTTTGTAACGTTAAATATCCTTCTGCTAAAACTAAAAATACGAAATAAAAAAATATTCATTCATTCGCACAATCCTTTGATGAGTTTAATGAGTGTTTATCAGAGCAATCTTTTTACGGTTCACGATGCTTTATATTATCTTACGGGTGCTACAAAACACAAATTAAATAAGTTTTTTTGGATATTGGAGAAAATCCTCTATTTCCGTTGTAGATATGTTCATTTTATTTCGGACTATGCTAAGGAAATGAGTCTTTATAAAAGCAATAAAAATTTTGTGATTATTCCGAACACATCACATTTTGAAACATTCAATTTGAATAATCTTACTGTAGATGATAATTTGAAAAAGTTTAGTAATGGAGTAACCAAAGTATTTGCTGTGCGAAGCATAGAAGAAAGAGCTTTGATCAATTTGATAATTGAAGTTGCGGATAAATTACAAACTTATAATTTTGAATTTTTAATAGCAGGAAAAGGGCCTTTGTTAGATTTTTACAGAAGTAAAATAAAAGAATTGGGATTAGTAAACATTACCCTATTGGGTTATGTTTCCGATGCTGATTTGATACAATATTATCATGATTGTGATCTGGTTTTAGTGCCTGCCGCTTATGGTGAGGGTTTTGGTTTGCCTATCATTGAAGGTTATTTGTTTGATAAGCCTGTGATAGCTTCTAATGTTTGTGCTATTCCTGATGTAATTATTGCTGGTGATTTTCTTTTTGAAAATACTGTTGATAGCATAATCTCTAAACTCGATTTTGCTAGAGAGCAAAATCATGCCGAATATAAAAATTACTATAGTGAACGATTTTCAAACAAAGTAGTTGTTTCAACGATGAATGAATTATATAAGAACCTACTATAATGGAAGTTTATATAGTCACATTATTACTCATTTTTATTTTTGGTTTTCTCGATTTAAGGCTAAAATTAAACGACTCGCAGAGAAATTGGTTAGTATTTTTTTTATACTTCATAATTGTAATTCAAATTGGGTTACGATGGGAAACAGGGTCAGACTGGTTGCCTTATCTGGAGAATTTTCAAAACACAGATGAATACAGCACGGTTCTTATAAATGCTTTGATTGGTTATGAAATTGGTTATGGTACTTTTGCTTTTTTTATAAAAAAACTGTTTGATAGTTATAGTGTTTTTTTGTTTATTCATGCTTTGATATTTTATTGGGGTATTTTTAGAATGGCACAAAAATACAGTCCTTACTTTTTCATATCGATTTTGTTTTTTTATGCTACTAATCTTGGAATGGTTGGTTCAAACCGACAATTATTAGCAATAATTATCTGTTTGTATTCATTAGTATATGTTTTTGAGAGAAAACCATTCAAGTTTTTAGTAGTTATTGGAGTTGCATGTTTATTTCATACCACAGCATTTTTATTTGGGATTTATTATTTTTTGAATAGAAATTTTAAAACGATTACTGTAGTTTTAGTTTTGATTATATCATTTGTAATTGGAAAAACAGGTTTGCCCTTTCTTATGTTTTCAAAGTTAGGCGGACTATTTGGCGAATTAGCAGCTTCCAAAATAATAGCCTATTCAGAAGGAGCAAAAGATGTTTTGGCTGAATCAAGTTTAAGTGTTTTTGGTTTGATAAAGAGATTATTGTTTATTGCTATTTTTACCTATTATTATTCTTTTTTATCAAAAAAGTTATCATATTATAAGGTATTGTATAATGGTTATGTTTTTGGAATGGTGATTTATTTTCTGTTTGCCAGTTCATTATTAATACTTGTAAATAGAGGGTCTTTGTATTTTAATATTATGGAAAGTTTGTTGATTTCCTGCCAGTTTCTGGTTTTTAGTAAGAGATCAGATAAGGCCTATGTTTTTTTTGTTTTGTTACTACTATCGATAGTGATCTTGTTTCAATCTATTGCAGCATATCCTGAATTATTTGATCCTTATAAGGGATTGTTCTATAATGTTAATTTTAAAAGAGAAATGTTTTGATTGACTAGATTCAATTAGTTAATGCAACTCTCAGGAAAAGGAATAGGATAATTTTTTCAAAAGAAAGGACATTAAAGTCCTCTCCTTCGAATCAAATAAATTGTCTTTATTTACTTCTAACCAAAGTTGTAAATAATGGGCCATTTAACCAGTGAACAAAGGGATACTATTAGTGTATTATTAGAGCAGAATTTCAGTAAAAGCGAAATAGCAATAGTTATTAAAAAAGATAAGTCAGTTTTAAAACGAGAGCTAAAACGTAATTGTGTTCTACGCAGTGGTAAATATGATTTTGATTTAGCTCAACAAAATATGAAAAACGACAAAAAGACAAAACCAAAAGAAATGATTTAACAGTTGAAATTAAAGAGAGGATTAAAGAATACCTCCAACAAGAGTTGAGTCCAGAGCAAATAGTAGGTGTTTACTCAAAAAACAGATTGTCTTGTGTGTCAACAAAGTCAATTTATCAACATATCCAAAATGCTAAAAAATATATGGGACTTAAAAATCTAACAGTCGAATTTTGGAGAGAATATCTAAACTTTGTTAAGTAGATATATACTTTAAATTAAAGTAAATATCTCATGTTTGTAATTATTCAAATCACTTATTTAAATTATTATATTAAATAGAGCCTTAATGAAAATTCTTATAGATTTCACTCAAATTCCTATTAAAAAAGTTGGTGTAGGTATATATGCAATGTCATTATTGCGAGAAATATCTAAAATAAAATGTGATAATACTTATTTTATAGTTGTTTTAAATGATGATACTGAGGTTTTGGAATTGTTAAATAGTAATTCAGAAAAATTTAAGATTTTGTACGTAAATAAGATTTTCCGTAAACTGATATTACGATTTTTAGTAGAACAGTTTTATCTTCCTATATTAATTTTAAAAAATAAAATAGATGTAATTCATTCTTTACATTATAGCTTTCCCTTAATCCCAATAAAGGTAAAAAAAATCGTAACCTTACATGATATGACCTTTTTTTTATATCCAGAATTTCATAAAAAATTTTACGTGATTTTTTTTAGGACTATTATTAGAGCTTCAATTAAAGGTTGTTACAGAATTATTTGTGTTTCGCAATCTACAAAAGAAGATGTTATCAGAATTTTTAATTTACAAGAAAACATTAAAAATAAATTAGTAGTAATTCCTTTGGGAACCAATTTTAGTCTTAATACGTATAATAAAATAGAGACCAATATTTTAACAACGTATAATCTTTTTGCGAAAAAATATTTACTGTTTATTGGTACAATAGAACCAAGGAAGAATATTAAATCAATCATAGAAGCTTATTCTAATCTTCCTGAAATCTGTTTGGATTTGGTAATCGTTGGAAAGAAAGGTTGGCATTATGATGATGTATTTGAAAAGGTAAAAGAGCTAAAACTTGAGCATAGAATTAAATTCACTGATTTTGTTACTGAAAATGAAAAAAAACAATTAATATTTAATTCCTATTTGTTTATTTATCCCTCTTTTTACGAAGGTTTTGGAATACCTCTTTTGGAGGCAATGTCTTTTGGAATTCCATGTATCACAAGTGATATTTCTTCTATGCCAGAAGTTGCGGGTAATGCAGCAATCTTGATAAATCCTAATAATGTTGAAGAAATTTCTAATGCTATATTTTTGTTAATAAATAATAATAATAATATTTATCAAAGTTTTGTAAAAAAATCATTGCTACAAGCAGAAAAATTTACTTGGGAAAAAATGGCAAGTAATACAATGAAAATATATTCGGAATAATTTTATCCGCTAATATTATTTTAAAATAATTATACATATTTGCAGTTCTTATTTTTTGATTAAATGAAACTGTAGCCTATTATCACAATTTAAATTAACCATTAATGAAATATTCAAGAACTATTCTAGCAGATTTGATATTCGATAAATTATCGATTCAAAAAGAGAACTTAAAGAGGGAATTCAATCAAGCAGGGAGAATTAATTCATCTATTATTGATGACCTTTTACCTGTGGAAGTGGCTAAAGAAATTTATAATGCTTATCCTTCTCCCGAAGAAATGGCTATTCATAAATCCTTGCGAGAAAATAAAAGAGTTGCTGCTCAAATGGATTTATATAATCCACTTTTAGAAGAAATTGTATATGCTTTTCAAGATCAAAGAATTGTTAAAATTATTGAAGAAGTAACTGGTTTAAAGGAAATGATACCAGATGAACACCTTTATGCGGGCGGGATTAGTTTGATGGCTATGGGTAACTTTTTGAATCCTCATTTAGACAATTCACATGATAATGATAGAGAAAATTACCGTGTTTTAAATTTACTTTATTATGTAACTCCAGATTGGGATATTAATAATGGTGGTAATCTAGAGCTTTGGGATAATGGTATGGGGAACCCTCAAAGAGTAATTCATTCAAAATTTAATCGTTTGGTTCTGATGGTTACCAATAAATCTTCTATACACTCTGTTAGTAAGGTTACCGCTCTAGGGAAAAGATGTTGTGTGTCGAATTATTATTTTTCTGAAAAACCAGCGGAGGCTTCTGAGTATTTCCACGTAACTTCTTTTTATGGAAGACCTGAGGAACCTGTTAAGAATTTATTTTTAAGAGCAGATGCTTTTTTAAGACAAACAATTAGAAAAGTTTTAGGGAAAAGAATTGTAGAAACAAAACATATTTATAAAAAATAAACTATCAATAGATGTTTTTTTGTTTTTTGGATAAATTATTTTGTTGATAGTTGAAATTATCTTGAAAAAATTGAAAATCATTTTTATTGATATTATAATAGATTGGAAACTAAGATTCCATTTTAATTTAGGCAAATAAAAAATAATGAATACAAAAGTAACTTCCTGTATCGTTTTATATAAAAACGATATTACAATGTTGCGAGAGGCAATTGATTCTTTTCTGAATACGGATTTGAATGTAAAGTTGTATCTAGTTGATAATTCTCCAACAGATGAATTAAAAATCTTAGTTACGGATTCACGAATAGAATATATCCACAACCCTGCCAATCCTGGATTTGGTGCATCCCATAATGTAGCTATTCAAAAGGCTTTTGAGTTAGGGTCTAAGTATCATTTGGTTTTAAACCCTGATATATATTTCCATAAAGAAACTCTCGAAAGAGTAACAGATTTTATGGATGCTAATTTAGATGTGGGGCACTTAATGCCAAAAGTCACTTATCCTAATGGAGAATTCCAGTATTTATGCAAAACGAATCCTACCTTTTTCGATTTATTTGCTAGGGGATTTATGCCTTCTTTTCTTAGGAAAATATTTCAAAAAAGAATGAATAAATATGAATATAAGCAACACGATTATAATGAAATTATTTTCGATGTTCCCTATTTATCAGGTTGCTTTATGTTTCTTAGAACTTATAAATTAAAAGAAGTTGGGCTTTTTGATGATAAGATTTTTATGTATTTGGAAGATGCAGATTTAACAAGACGTTTTCTTAAAATTTCTCGGACTGCCTATTTTCCTGAGGCACATGTTTATCATCATTTTGCTAAATTGACTCACAAAAAATTAAAATTTAAATGGATAACAGTACAAAGTGCTTTTATTTATTTTAATAAATGGGGTTGGCTAAAAAGTATTTATTAAATGGAAATATTAGTAACTGGGGCAAATGGTTTTTTAGGCAAATCTATTGTGAAAGGATTAGCAAATCACCATAATCTTTTCAGTTTATCAAGAAGTTATGGAGATTACAAGGTTCCTCTAGAAAATGAAATTCCTGAATTTGTCCAAAAATTTGATTTGGTCATTCATGCCGCTGGAAAAGCGCATAATAATCCGAGAACTGTGATAGAGAAAAAGCATTTTCACGATGTGAATGTTTTAGGAACGCAACATTTATTAAAAGGATTAGAAAAAGTAGGTTTACCACAATATTTTGTCTTTATAAGTTCCGTTTCAGTATATGGTCAAGAAAGTGGTAGTAACATAAATGAAGAGCATCCCTTGGAAGCCAAAGATCCGTACGGTTTAAGTAAAATAGGAGCAGAAGTATTGGTGACAGAATGGTGTAATAAAAATAATGTGGTTTGTACCATTTTGCGTTTGCCACTATTGGTAGGTAAAAATCCTCCAGGGAATTTGGGAGCAATGATAAAAGCAATCGTTAAAGGTTATTATTTCAATATTGGAGGTGGCAAGGCGAGGAAAAGTATGGTACTAGTGGAGGATGTTGCTGCCTTTATTTCTAGAGTTGCAGTTATTGGCGGAACTTATAACCTAACTGATGGTTTTCATCCTAATTTTTATGCGTTAAGTAGTGCCATTTCAAAACAAAAAAACAAAAAAATACCGTTTAGTCTTCCTTTAGTTTTAGCTAAAGCACTTGGACTTTTCGGAGACTTATTGGGTAATAAAGCGCCTATAAATTCTATGAAAATTAAAAAAATAACTTCTGATTTGACTTTTGATGATACTAGAGCAAGAGAAGTAGCGGGGTGGAAATCGTTAGGAGTTTTGGAATATTTAAAAAGTAATGATATTGGATAGTGTATTCAAGATTTATCTTAATACGGTAAAAAATTTAAAATAAAAATTAGAAATATGAAAATAGCACTTGTAACAGGGATTACTGGACAAGATGGTTCGTACTTGGCTGAATTATTATTAGAAAAAGGATATATAGTACATGGTGTAAAAAGGAGGGCTTCCTCTTTTAATACGCAACGTATTGATCATATCTATCAAGACCAGCATGAAGCCCATGTGAACTTTAAATTGCATTATGGTGATTTGACGGATTCTACCAATATTATTCGTATCATTCAAGAAGTACAGCCTGATGAAATCTACAACTTGGGCGCTATGAGTCATGTGAAAGTGTCTTTTGATTCACCAGAATATGTGGCTAATGTTGATGGAATAGGAACCTTGCGTATCTTGGAAGCGGTTCGTATTTTAGGACTGGAAAAGAAAACACGAATATATCAAGCCTCCACATCCGAATTGTATGGAGGGTTAGCGGAAAATAAAAATGAGAAAGGGCTGTATGATGAGCGTTCTCCTTTTTATCCTCGTTCTCCTTATGGAGTTGCTAAAATATATGCTTTTTGGATAACCAAAAACTACAGAGAAGCTTACGGTATGTTTGCTACTAATGGAATTCTTTTTAATCATGAATCACCACGTAGAGGGGAAACTTTTGTGACCCGTAAAATAACTATGGCTACCGCCGCTATTGCTCTAGGTCAGCAAGACTGTTTGTATTTGGGTAATCTAAATGCGCAACGCGATTGGGGACATGCTAAAGATTACGTAGAGGCCATGTGGCGTATTTTACAGCAAGATGTTCCAGAGGATTACGTAATTGCAATGGGAAAAACTACTTATGTACGTGATTTTGTGAGAATGGCATTTGCCGAAGTAGGCATAGAAATTGAATTCAGAGGTGAGGGAGTAAACGAAAAAGGTTATGTGAATGCTTGTACTAATCCAGCGTATTCCGTGGAAATTGGGAAACCCGTTATTGCCGTAGATCCACAATATTTCCGTCCGACAGAGGTAGATTTGTTAATTGGGGACCCTACTAAGTCTAGAACCCAATTAGGATGGGTTCCAAAATATGATTTAGCAGGATTGGTCAAAGAGATGATGGAAGGGGATTTAGCGTATTATCAAAAGAAAAAAATGTTAAGAGAAGCCGGTTTCTCAGTGGAGAACTAGTTTGAACTGTAAATCTCAGTGTATCACTTCAGGCGAATATGAACAGTAAGAAATCGAATATTACAGCAAAATGAACAAACAAGATAAAATATATATTGCAGGTCATCGTGGAATGGTAGGCTCTGCTATTTTACGTGCTTTACAAGCAAAAGGATTTACCAATTTTTTACTGCGTACTTCTGCAGAATTGGATTTAAGGAATCAACAAGCTGTTGCTGAATTTTTTGCAGCTGAAAAACCAGATTATGTTTTTTTGGCTGCTGCTAAGGTAGGGGGCATTGTAGCTAATAATACTTTTAGAGCCGATTTTATATACGAAAATCTGATGATTCAAAATAATGTGATCCATCAGGCTTATGTCAATAAAGTGAAAAAATTAATGTTCTTAGGTTCTTCCTGTATTTATCCAAAGTTAGCACCACAGCCTTTGAAGGAAGACTATCTATTAACGGGACTATTAGAACCTACGAATGAACCCTACGCTATTGCCAAAATTGCCGGAATTAAAATGTGTGATGGATATAGAGATCAATATGGATGTAACTTTATTTCGGTTATGCCAACGAATTTGTACGGACCAAATGATAATTATGACCTTACTACTTCACACGTATTACCAGCGATGTTGCGTAAGTTTATTATGGCCAAACGAAATGGAGATGTATCTGTAACTATTTGGGGAACAGGTACTCCAAAACGGGAGTTTTTGCATGCCAATGATTTGGCAGAAGCTTGTTTGTTTTTGATGGAAAATTACAATGATTCGGGTTTAGTTAATATTGGAATTGGGGACGATATTTCCATTTTGGATTTGGCCAAATTAGTTAAGAAAACAGTTGGTTTTGAAGGCGAAATACTAACGGATCCTTCTAAGCCAGATGGTACCCCCCGCAAATTGATGGATGTTTCGAAACTGAATGGATTAGGTTGGAAGGCAACAATTACTTTAGAAGAAGGAATTCAAAGAGTTTACGAAGAAATAAAAAATAATGACTGGAACTAAAAACAACACTTATATATTAATCATGGCTGGTGGCGTGGGCAGTCGGTTTTGGCCTAAGAGCCGCAATCACTTTCCCAAGCAGTTTATTGATTTTCTGGGTATAGGCAAATCGTTATTGCAATTAACTTATGAGCGATTTGAGAAAATATGTCCTAAAGAAAATATTTATATACTGAGTAACCAGCAGTATTTGGGTTTGATACAGGAACAATTGGCGGGGATTCCTGTTGCTAATATTTTATTAGAACCAAGTCGTAACAATACAGCACCTTGCATCGCCTATGCCTCTTATAAAATTCTAAAGGCAAATCCTGAAGCGAATATAGTGGTGGCACCATCGGATCATTTGATTTTGAAGGAAACTGAATTTTTGGATAAAATTTCGCAAGCTTTGCATTATACCGCAACAAACGACGCATTGGTGACGTTGGGGATTAGTCCCACACGAGCGGATACTGGTTATGGGTATATCAATTTCCAGAAAGAAGGGATTGATGGTGTTCATAAAGTAGCTTGTTTTCTTGAAAAGCCTATTCTCGAAAAAGCACAAGAATATCTTGCCAGCGGAGCATATTTGTGGAATGCAGGAATTTTTATTTGGCGTGCCCAAAGTATTCAAAATGCTTTTAAACAACATGCAATCGAAATACATGAATTATTCATTCAAGGAAATGATGTTTATAATACCAATTCAGAAGTAGCATTTATAGCGGAAAACTATCCAAAAAGTCCGAATATTTCTATAGATTATGCTATTTTAGAAAAGGCTACCAATGTTTACACCATTCCTGCTGATATCGGTTGGTCAGATCTGGGTACTTGGGCTTCCTTGCATGAAATAGCTGAGAAAGATGCTTTTAATAACTCGGTTACCGTTTCTCAAAAGCATCTAAGCAACACTACGAATTGCTTAATACAAGTGCCAAAAGGAAAAGGGGTAGTTATAGACGGGCTTGAAAATTATATTATTGTTGATGATGCCAATGTGTTATTAATTTATCCTAAAGAGAAAGAACAAGAAATCAAACAAGTATCAATGCAAATGACTGAAAATTTTGGTATTGATTTTCAGTAAAAAAAGTGATAATTTGTAAAGTAAAATGTAAATGAAAACTACCATATTTAATCAAATAAATGAATCCTTAAAACAAGAGGGATTTACAATAGCATCCTATGATGACAATTGCCCTTGGGGCGGTTTTTTTGTTATTGATGAAAGTCAGGCACAGCAATTTGCCAACCACTATTTTGAAGGATTGGATGTAGCATCTCTTAAGATATCTGGAAAATTGAGTCCAAAAATATTGTTAGTAGCGCCTCATCAACGATTATCCTGGCAATACCATCACCGTAGGGCTGAGATATGGCGGTTAATTGATGGAGAAGCAGGTGTTATTCGCAGTGAAGATGATGTACAAGGACAACTTGAAGTATTAAAAAAAGGCGATACGATTACTTTACAGCAAGGAGAACGCCATCGTTTAGTAGGGCTTGAAGATTGGAGTGTTATTGCTGAAATTTGGCAACATACCGATGCGGAAAATCCATCTGATGAGAATGATATTGTGCGGGTTCAGGATGATTTTGGGCGATAGGAGATAAAATAACCACAAGAGTATTCATAGTGCTAAACCGTTGGGTGTAATTAGATATTGATAAAAATTTCCGTAAGTTCGAGTGATCCCGCTTTTGGGCGGGATTATATCGATAATTAGAAAATTAGTACTAAAATCGGTTCTCGATACACGTCACTTCGAGTGCGAAGCGTATCGAGAAGCTTTGTTCCGTTTTACTTCACAAAAATACTCAAACTGAGGTTTTAAATAGTTGGACCCTACGGGTTATTATTATTATTATTATTAGCTTTTAGATTATAATTATTGACAGCGGTTTTCCAAAAATAAATAAAAAATACTTTTTCACTATAAAAATGCAATACTTACTAATTACTGTTGTTTTATTCCTACTGGAATTGCTCTATTTCAAAGTAGCTGATCGGTACAACATCGTGGACAAACCCAATCATCGGTCAGCACATACTGAAATTACGCTTAGAGGAGGCGGTATCATTTTTTGGTTTGCGGCTTTACTTTATTTTGCACAGCACCTCCAAAATAATTGCTTTTTTTTTACAGGAATTACTTTGGTAACTGTCGTGAGTTTTTGGGATGACATTCAGAGTTTGTCTAATAAAATTAGAATTTCGGTTCATTTTCTCGCCATCAGCGTAATTTTTTACGATTTAGGTGTTTTTAATTCTGTTCCCGTTTTAGGAATTGTATTCGCTTATATTCTAGCCATAGGTTTGATTAATGCGTATAATTTCATGGATGGTATCAATGGTATAACGGGATTGTATACTTTGGTGGTGATGGGGTCATTGTTGTATGTGAATCAAAATATACAGGTATTTATTGATGGTGCTTTTATACTATATGCGATGCTTGCTAGTTTGGTTTTTCTATTTTTTAATTATAGAAAAAGGGCCAAATGTTTTGCCGGAGATGTGGGCAGTATTGCGATTGCTTTTTGGGTAATTTATCTGGTTTTGAAACTTATTCTGGTCACAAATTCTTTGGTTTGGCTTTTATTTTTAGCGGTTTATGGAGTTGATGCTATTTGTACGATCCTGCACCGATTGTATTTAAAACACAATATTTTCGAGGCACATCGGTTGCATTTCTATCAGGTTTTGAGTAATGAATATAAAATCCAGCATCGTATTGTATCTTTTCTGTATGCCCTATTGCAGATCATAGTATCTTGTGTTGTGGTGTATGGTTATTTGGATTTTGATGTTTTAACCATATTTGCTATTATTCTTTTGCCATTGCTTGCATTGTATTCTATTAAGTTTTATTTGTTGAAGAAAATTAAGTATTAATGGAAGTGAAATTAGTAAAGGGTGCTGTTTTTAGTGATGAACGCAGTACGGTATCCTACGTCAATGATTTTAGTTTTAATGGAATTGAACGATTTTATATTATCAGCAATTCTGATGCGCATCCTGTGCGTGCTTGGCAAGGACATAAATTAGACTCCAAAAATTTTTATTGTTTGAGTGGGTCTTTCAGGATTCATTATGTGAAAATTGATGACTGGGAGCAACCTTCTAAAGATTTAACAATTGAGACCGTTACTTTATTAGCGTCAGAAAGTAAAATGCTGCATATTCCGGCTGGTTATGCCAATGCTATTGAATCCCTAGAATCCCATTCGAAACTAGTATCGTTTTCGACTTTACCATTGCACAATGTTAGTGATGATGATGTTCGTTACGAAGCCAATTATTGGAAACTCAATGAGTAAAAATCGAATTTTTTTATCATTGTCTCAGCGAAGTGGTTTTGAAGAACGGTATATCCAGGAAGCTTTAGCAACACATTGGATTACTACTGGAGGACCTCATGTTGATGCTTTTGAGCAGGCCCTTGAAAATTACTTAAGAAATGAAACTCATGTCGGAGCTTTAAGTTCTGGGACTGCGGCCA
This sequence comes from Flavobacterium sp. LS1P28, assembly GCF_003970335.1. Lineage (NCBI taxonomy): Bacteria > Pseudomonadati > Bacteroidota > Flavobacteriia > Flavobacteriales > Flavobacteriaceae > Flavobacterium > Flavobacterium sp. LS1P28. The sequence goes on from NZ_RYDI01000003.1 coordinate 54,844, forward strand.
TTCATTTAGGTCTGATTTTATTAGGAGTTCAAGCAGGTGATGAAGTGCTTTGTCAGAGTATGACTTTTTCGGCTTCGGCTAATCCTATATTGTATCAAGGAGCAATTCCTGTTTTTATTGACAGTGAAACGGACACCTGGAATCTATGCCCGATTGCCTTAGAAGAAGCTATTGTAGACCGAATTGCTACAGGAAAAACGCCTAAAGCGATTATTGCAGTGCATTTGTATGGTGTGCCGTATCAAATTGATGAAATTAGAACAATAGCGGATAAATATGGTATTCCAATTCTGGAAGACAGTGCGGAGGCTTTGGGAAGTTCTTATAAAGGTCAGAAGTGTGGTACTTTTGGGGATATAGGGGTTCTGTCTTTTAATGGAAATAAAATTATAACTACCTCTGGTGGCGGAGCGATTGTAACTCCAACGAAGGAGTTGAAAGACAGAGCTGTGTTTTTTGCCACACAGTCACGAGATGATGCTCCTCATTACCAGCACAGTGAAATAGGGTATAATTATAGAATGAGTAATATTTGTGCTGGTATCGGCCGCGGTCAAATGGAAGTTTTAGACGACCATGTGGCTTTGAGAAGAAAAATGCATGCTTTTTATGTTGATTTATTCAAGGATATTGCAACAGTAACCGTTTTTGAAGCTCCAAATGATGATTATTTTGCTAATTACTGGCTGAGTTCCATTGTGGTGGAACCTAATGCAGTGAAAGGAATTAATAGAGAAGCTTTACGGTTGGCTTTCGAGCAAGCCAATATTGAATGTCGTCCTCTGTGGAAACCAATGCATTTACAGCCTATTTTTGAGAAGTACCCATACTATGGAAGTACAGTTGCTGAAACTTTATTTGAAAACGGATTGTGTTTGCCTTCCGGTTCTAATTTGACGAATGAGGACAGGGAGCGGATTGCCGGGGTAGTGAGAAGGGTTTTCGGTTTGTAGTTATCTGTTAGCTATTGTCAGTTCGAAACTGAAAGTTGATAAGTATGCAAATAACGGATATACGATCTTTGTAAAAGTAAACTTTTAAAAATATAGAGTATGACACAACGCCAAGCTTTACAGTTATTTGAAGAAAAAAAAGTGCGCACCCTTTGGGATTCTGAACAAGAGAAATGGTATTTTTCTATAGTGGATGTTATTCTTGTACTAACCGATAGTACAATCCCTAGAAGGTATTGGACGGATTTAAAAAAGAAGTTGTCCAAGGAAGGGAGCCAGTTGTACGAGGATATCGTACAACTGAAAATGCAATCTGCCGATGGAAAGTTTTATAAAACTGATGTGGCAGATACCGAACAGCTTTTCAGACTGATACAATCGATACCTTCACCAACAGCGGAACCTTTTAAACTTTGGTTGGCACAAATAGCATCAGAACGTTTGGATGAGATGCAAGATCCTGAACTGACGATCGATCGCGCCTTAGAACAGTATTTGCAATTGGGTTATTCTGAAAATTGGATTAATCAACGACTGAAAAGTATTGAGGTACGTAAAGAATTAACTGACGAATGGAAAAGTAGGGGATTAAAAGAAGGAATTCAGTTTGCTACATTAACCGATATTATTACCAAAGCCTGGTCGGATAAAACGACGAAAGAGTATAAAATTTTGAAGGGATTGAAAAAAGAAAACCTGAGAGATAATATGACTAACACGGAGTTGATTTTAAACATGTTGGCAGAGGCTTCTACCAAAGATATTTCGCAAGCCGTAAATCCTAAAAGTTTTGAAGAGAGTCAAAAAGTGGCTCAACAGGGGGGCAATGTAGCCAAAGTAGCTCTCCAAGAATTGGAAGCTAGAACAGGTAAAAAAGTTGTAACAGGATTGAATGCAAAACAGGTTTTGCAAGAGAAAAATAAAAAACAGTAATCGATTTGCAAAAAAGAACGATTGAAGGATGATCCACCACATTACCAACACAGTGAAATAGGGTATAATTATAGAATGAGTACTATTTGTGCTGGTATCGGCCGCGGTCAAATGGAAGTTTTAGACGATCATGTGGCTTTGCGAAGAAAAATGCATGCTTTTTATGTCGATTTATTCAGTGATATTGCAGCAGTAACCGTTTTTACGGTGCCTAACAGTGATTATTTTGCTAATTACTGGCTGAGTTCCATTGTGGTGGAACCTGATGCAGTGAAAGGAATTGATAGAGAAGCTTTGCGTTTGGCTTTCGAGCAAGCCAATATTGAATGTCGTCCTTTATGGAAACCAATGCATTTACAGCCTATTTTTGAGAAGTACCCATACTATGGAAACACAGTTGCTGAAACTTTATTTAAAAAGGGGTTGTGTCTGCCTTCCGGTTCTAATTTGACGAATGAGGACAGGGAGCGGATTTCGGCAGTTGTCCATGCTTTTTTTAAACAACGTAACTAATTTCTAAATAAAAATTTCACGCAGATTGGCGCAGATTAAAAAAGCGCAGAGTAGCGCCTATTTTTTAAAGATTTTAAAGAATCTGCGAAAATCGGCGTGGAGCTAGATCAGCGAAAATCGGCGTGTAAAAATATCCAGATATCCCCGTAAATAAAACATTGTTAAGTGGTACAATATTAAGTACATTTTTTTGTACATTTGTAAAAAAAATAATAAATTATGAAAGCGATAACAATTTCAGCATTAAGAAAAGGGATGAAAGAATACTTTGATTATGTTTCTCAATCGATGGAAGTAATTGTAGTTCCTAGAAATAAAGAGAATGAAGCGGTTGTCATTATGTCAATTCAAGAATATAATTCACTTTTGGAAACAGAGCATCTGTTATCCACCAAGAGTAATAGGAATAGACTTCAAGAATCTATTGGTCAACTAAAGGAAGGAGAAACAATTCCCTATTCATTAGATTAATAGAATTTACAAAATCATGAAATCGCAATGATTCTAAATCACAAACTGGAATGAAGAATGGCGATTCCTCCCGACAGCTATCGAGAACGACAAAAACAAATATTATCTTCATATGAATATCGAATTTACAAGTCATGGTTGGGAAGATTTTACCTATTGGATAGAAAATGATGCTGATGTACTTGATAAAATTAAAGAGTTAATAAAATCAATTAAGCAAAATTGTTTTAAAGGGATTGGAAAACCAGAACCTTTAAAGTTTGGGTTAAAAGGATTTTGGTCAAGAAGAATTACAGGTGAACATAGATTAGTTTATTTCATAAAAGGAACAAAAGGGATTGATCAAAAATGTATTATTATTCAATGTAGATTTCATTATGATGACAAATAATACGTTCTATTTGCAACTGCCAATAAAATAATTTCAAAAATAATTATAGGAGGAAATCATTCTGATACTAGAGGTACCCTTCGATTTAATAATTCTTTTGATCAACGGCTATAAAAAGAATTTATCTCATAGAAAATAGCGAAACCACATTTGTTCGTGGGTGGTAAGGACACCGCACAGAGCAACGGTGGTTTTCTGTTGTACAAGGTAGTTTTAAAATTGAATTGATTGCCATTGATAATTGGGAGAATCCTTCCAAAAGGTTAAAATCACTCTCTTTTATTATAAATAAATGCTGAAACACTTGATATTCTCTATATTCCTCAAGGGTACGTAAGTAGTATTCAAGCACTCAAGGAAGGAGCAAAATTATTGGTCATGGGAGATTATTTGTTAGGAGAAATTCAAGATGAATATCGATTTGATATTGATTGTTTTAAATAGAAAAGTTTCACGCCGATGCGTTAAAAAAATTTCACGCAGATTGGCGCAGATTAAAAAAATCTATACAATTATGGAATTTGATTCCGTAATTGTATAGATTTGTAGAATGATACGTAGAGAAGCAGAAAAAGAAATTATAGCTTTGGCAAAGCAGTTTAAAGCAGTTGCCGTGGTTGGACCGAGACAGTCTGGTAAGACTACCTTGGTACGGTGGATTTTTAAAGACAAGGAGTATGTGAGTTTTGAAAATCCCGACATTCGTTTGTTTGCTATTGAAGACCCAAGAGGCTTTTTGTCAAACTATCCCAATGGAGCAATATTTGATGAGGCGCAAAGAGTTCCAGATATTTTTTCCTATTTGCAACAAATCCTTGATGAATCAGTTGTAAAAGGTTTATTTATTATAACGGGTTCAAATAATTTTTTGTTGCAGGAAAGCATATCTCAGAGCTTAGCAGGAAGAGTGGGTTATCTTAATCTGTTACCACTGACTTTGCACGAAATAGGTGATAAGGAGCGTACTATTAGCCAGACTATTTTTAAAGGTTGCTATCCTTCGTTATATAATGACACTGTTGATACTACGCAGTGGTATTCAAATTATATTAGAACATATATTGAGCGAGACGTTAGGCTGATTAAGAATATAACCAATTTGGTGGTTTTTGAAAAATTCTTGCGATTATGTGCTGGTAGAATTGGTCAGTTGTTGAATATGAATAGTTTGGCGGTAGAAATAGGTGTTGATACAAAGACGATTAGTTCTTGGATTAGTGTTTTGGAAGCTAGTTTTGTAGTGTTCCGTTTACAACCGTATCACTCTAATTTTAACAAAAGAGTTGTAAAAATGCCTAAATTATATTTCTATGATACGGGATTAGCGTCTGCCTTATTGGGAATTCAAAATAGTGAGCAAATTGACGTTCATCCATTTAGAGGTGCGCTTTTTGAAAATTTGATTATTGTTGATTTTCTTAAAAGTAGATTTAATAAAGCCAAGACCAATAACCTTTATTTTTGGAGAGATAATTTAGGGAAAGAAATAGACTTGATTATTGATAATGGGATGGATATAATTCCTATTGAGATAAAATCAGGGCAAACAATAACCATTGATTATTTTAAAGGAGTTGTTTATTGGAATAAACTAGCTCAGAAAGAAGGGGGATATGTGATTTATGGGGGTGACTTGGTTCAAAAAAGGAGCAATTCTATTACGGCAATTCCATTTAGTGCAATAAATTCGATTGAAAATAAACTACTGTAATCTTTTATTGGTTTTAGTAGGATTCGTAATGATATAAAAGAATATCCCACAATGAAAATGGAGTTACCTTTATTGCGAGGTGTTGATTTGGGCTTTGTTCCAAAAATCAAACAATTGTTGGCTATAATCTCTGAATCGGTTCCTTTTATACCTAATGTGAGTAATTTAAGTGATAAAATTGGTATAAATAGAACTACTTTAATGACTTATCTACATTATTTGGAAGAAGTAGGTTTGACCATTAACTTGCAAAAAGAAGCTAAAGGAAGTGTGAAATTGCAAAAACCAGCTAAGATTTATTTAGAAAACACAAATTTAATGTTTACACTTTCTCCTTCAAAAGCTACTATTGGTAACGCTAGAGAGACCTTTTTTGCAAATCAATTGGGGTATAAAAATAAGTTGAGCCATCACGAAAAAACTGATTTTTTTGTAAATGATTTATATTCTTTTGAAATTGGAGGAAAGGATAAGTCGATGAAACAAATTGAAGGTATCGAAAATTCCTATATCGCCGCAGACGATATTGAGTATGGTTTTCAAAATAAAATTCCATTGTGGTTGTTTGGTTTTCTGTATTAAGTAATAACCCTGGTATAATGTCGTATTTTTAAATCAGGATAAAATCATGTAAAAATCTGATTTAAAGCTGTTTTACTTAAAGTTAATTCTTTTGACTTTACGACTTTTAAACTTTCGACTTACTTACAATTAAATGATAGAATAAATAAAATTACAATTACAAGATGACCATTGAAAAAACAAATATAAAAGATTTAATACTTATTACCCCAACAGTTTTTGAAGATTCGAGGGGTTATTTTTTTGAGGCCTACAATCAGGCTCAATTTCATGAACATGGGATGTCCTATCAATTTATACAAGACAATCAGTCTTTCTCCAAACGCGGGGTGATTCGGGGATTGCATTTGCAGATTAATCCTTTTGCACAAGCTAAATTGGTGCGTGTGCTTGAAGGAGAAATCCTTGATGTGGCGGTCGATTTACGCAAAAAATCAGCAACTTATGGACAGCATTTTAGTGTGATTTTAAGTGCAGCCAATAAAAAACAATTGATGGTTCCCCACGGTTTTGCCCATGGTTTTTCGGTTTTGAGTGAAACTGCTTCGGTGCTATACAAAGTAGATCAATTGTATCATAAGGAGAGCGAAAGAGGGATTCGGTATGATGATCCTACTTTGGCCATTGATTGGCAAGTGAGTCCTGATGAAGTTATTGTTTCTCAAAAGGATTTGGTTTTGCCGAGTTTTGAGGATATTGATTGGGAGTTTTGAAAAGAGAGTTTAAGGTCATATCGAGAGGCAGTTTTAATCGCAATCCTGATAGTAATCAGGAAGCAAAGACATTAAGTAGTTTTGTTTGTGATTTGAAAATCGACCGGTTGATCATAAATTGACTAACTATAAGTGTAAAGTATTGATTTTTAGTATTATAAAATAGATGAATTAAAGCTATTATCTTTGTAGAAGTAAATTTTTAAATTTTTCGTTATGATACAGCGCCAAGCCTTACAGTTATTTGATGATAAAAAAGTACGGACTCTTTGGGATTCCGATCAAGAGAAATGGTACTTTTCTATTGTTGATGTAATTGATATTTTGACAGGCACTCCTAATGCAAGAAAATATTGGAGTGTTTTAAAAATGCGTTTAAAAAAAGAGGGAAGTCAGTTGACTACAAATTGTAGTCAACTGAAAATGCAATCTGTCGATGGGAAATATTATAAGACGGATGTCTTCGATACCGAGCAACTTTTTAGGTTAATACAATCGATACCTTCACCAAAAGCTGAACCATTTAAGCTTTGGTTGGCACAGATAGCTTCGGAACGTTTGGATGAAATGCAAGATCCAGAACTAACGATTGACTTGTGAGAAGTTGAAAGTGAGGAGTGAGAAGAGGAAAAGTGAGGAGTGAAAAATTAAAAAGATAAATGAAGAAAATAGTAGTTACTGGTGCTAATGGGCAATTGGGTTCGGAATTAAAGGTATTGTCTAATAATTACTCCCAATTCGAATGGGTTTTTGCAGACAGAACGCAAGTGTCCTTGGATAATTTGTCGATTTTACAAAGTCAATTAGAGGCAATTTCTCCAAATATCATTTTAAATTGTGGTGCCTATACAGCCGTTGATAAAGCAGAAACAGAACACGAATTAGCGGATATTGTTAATCATTTAGCGGTCGCCATTATTGCTCAATATACGAAAGATCATTCTGTAAAACTAATTCATATTTCTACTGATTACGTTTTTGACGGGACATCAGCTGTCGCATTGAGCGAGGAGGCCCTAACGCAACCTGTTAATGTGTATGGAGTAACCAAAAGAGCGGGAGAGTTAGCTTGTTTGAAATTAAATCCCGATGCAATTATCATTAGAACTTCATGGGTGTATAGCAGATTTGGAAACAATTTTGTAAAAACCATGCAACGATTATTACAAGAACGAGATACGATCAGTGTGGTTAACGATCAGATTGGTTCGCCTACTTATGCTGCCGATTTAGCTCAGGCTATGATGACTATTGTAACAGCACCAGACTGGATTGCCGGAATCTATAATTATTCGAATGAAGGAGAAATCAGCTGGTATGACTTTGTCCTGGCAATCCAGGAAATTGGTGGGTATACTTGTGAAGTGAAAGGAATTCCCTCAGCGGCTTATCCTACACCTGCCAAACGTCCAGCTTTTTCTTTATTGGATAAAAGCAAGATTAAACGAGTTTATGGTATTGTTGTTCCGGATTACAAAGAGAGTTTAGCTGTTTGTATGAAAGGTGGGTTATGAGTTAGGGGTTGTGTAAAATTTCCGTTTTGTCCCACCCCTAAAGAGAGCCGAAAATCCAAAACGTAATTTAAATAAAGCCTGTTAATTTTAAATCGAATTTTGTGTTTCTTTTTTGCTCCCTTTAGGGACAGGGGGAAACAAAAAAGAAACTTACTAAATTTTATTTTTCGCACGCTCTGGGACAGGGGGAAACAAAAAAGAAACTGACTAAATTTTATTTTTCGCACGCTCTGGGCCAGGGGGAAACAAAAAATAAATTTAGGGAAGTTTTGTTAAAACGAATTAAAAATAAAATCTAAAAATGAAAAAAATACTAATCACCGGTGGGGCCGGTTTTATTGGGTCCCATGTCGTACGGCTTTTTGTAAAGAAGTATCCGCAATATCAAATTGTTAATTTGGATGCACTCACGTATGCTGGGAATCTCGAAAATATTGTTGATATTGAAAAAGCGCCTAACTATACTTTTATAAAAGGAGATATCGTTGATGCGCCATTCATTGATCAATTGTTTGCGGAGCATCAATTTGATGGTGTTTTGCATTTAGCTGCCGAATCTCATGTGGATCGTTCTATAACCGATCCGTTGTCTTTTGTGAAAACAAATGTTATCGGAACGATGAATTTATTGAATGCGGCTAAGGCTACTTGGCAAGGCAATTACGAAGGAAAACGTTTTTACCACATCAGTACCGATGAGGTTTATGGCAGTTTAGGTGCCGAAGGGTTGTTTACGGAGACTACTGCGTATGATCCTAATTCTCCGTACTCGGCTTCAAAAGCCAGTTCGGATCATTTTGTCAGAGCGTATGGAGAAACGTATGGCTTGCCTTATGTGTTGACCAATTGTTCCAATAATTACGGGCCGTTTCATTTTCCTGAAAAATTGATTCCATTATTCATCAATAATATCATTCAAAACAAACCCTTACCCGTTTATGGTGACGGGAAATATACCCGAGATTGGCTTTTTGTAGAAGATCATGCGGTAGCCATTGATTTGGTTTTTCATGAAGGAGTTAACCATGATACGTATAATATTGGTGGATTTAACGAATGGCAAAATATTGATTTGGTTAAATTGCTTTGCAAAATAATGGATGAGAAATTAGGAAGGGCGTCCGGAACTTCGGAACAATTAATTTCGTATGTAAAAGACCGTCCCGGACATGATTTGCGTTATGCTATTGATGCCAGTAAGATAAACAGAGAATTGGGATGGAAACCATCGGTTACTTTTGAACAAGGATTGGAAAGGACCGTAAATTGGTATTTGGAAAATCCAACCTGGCTGAATAATATTACTTCGGGGGAGTATGCAAATTATTACGAGAAGCAGTATAATTAGTGATCAGTGGTCATTGTTTAGTGATCATTGTTTAGTGATCAGTTGTCCGTTTTTTTAATTGATGTAGATTTAACTATAGAAAAAACTTCCTTTGTAAGGTATTAGTTAAAAAAATAAATTATTTTAGATTAAAAATTATACCTGTGAAATTTAGTGCCTTTGTGGCAAAAAAATAAAAAATATATGAAAGGAATTATATTAGCCGGAGGTTCCGGGACCCGTTTACATCCGTTAACACTGGCCATGAGCAAACAAATGATGCCGGTTTATGACAAACCCATGATTTATTATCCATTGTCTACTTTGATGATGGCGGGAATCAATGAAATATTAATTATTTCAACTCCTCATGATTTGCCTAATTTCAAAAAATTATTAGGCGATGGGTCTTCAATTGGTTGTCAATTTAGTTATGCGGAGCAGGCCATTCCTAATGGATTAGCGCAAGCTTTTGTTATTGGAGAAGAATTTATAGGGAAAGACAGCGTAGCTTTGGTTTTAGGGGATAATATTTTCTTTGGATCCAATATGGATGAATTGTTGCAATCCAATACCAATCCTAAAGGTGGGGTCGTATTTGCGTATCATGTTTCAGACCCGGAGCGATACGGTGTAGTCGAATTTGATGCTGATTTTAAAGCGCTTTCTATTGAAGAGAAACCGTTAGAACCCAAATCAAATTATGCGGTACCCGGTTTGTATTTTTATGATAATTCAGTAGTGGAAATTGCCAAGAATATCAAGCCAAGTGCTAGAGGGGAATATGAAATTACTGATGTAAATAAAGTGTACTTGGAAAAAGGGGCTTTGAAAGTAGGAATTTTAAGCAGAGGTACGGCCTGGCTAGATACCGGTACTTTTAATAGCTTAATGCAGGCGGGACAATTTGTTCAGGTTATTGAAGAGCGTCAAGGATTGAAAGTGGGCTGTATTGAAGAAATTGCGTGGAGACAGGGTTTCATTAGTGAGCAACAATTGAAAGATCTAGCCGAGCCTTTGAGAAAATCAGGTTACGGAGAATACCTGCTGGGATTGCTGAAGCATAAGTTGTAAGCATTTCGGGCGCAGTATTTAGATAAATGATGCAGTACGGATAGTTATAGCTACAGTCCAAAAACAAAATTTCCGAATAATTTTGGCACAGCGAAAATAGATGAAATAAGGAAGTCGAAAGTTTAAACGTCATAAAGTCAAAAGGAGCATTATTGTAAAAAGTAATTTAATATCAATCTGTTGCGTCATTTTGTCTATTTTTAATACACGACAGTATATAATAGTTGTTACTGAGTTTCCTCTTCCCATTCAAAAAATAATCTGTGAAAATTGGTGTAATTTG
>NZ_RYDI01000003.1:65314-220639 GCF_003970335.1 Flavobacterium sp. LS1P28
AATACACGACAGTATATAATAGTTGTTACTGAGTTTCCTCTTCCCATTCAAAAAATAATCTGTGAAAATTGGTGTAATTTGTGTTAAAAAAGACTCGTTATTTGATTTGCTTCGTCTATTTGAACACAGTTCTTTGGTCTCCTTCCTCTAACATCTATCCAGACAAAACACCTCTATTTTTAATACACGACAGTATATAATAGTTGTTACTGAGTTTCCTCTTCCCATTCAAAAAATAATCTGTGAAAATTGGTGTAATCTGTGTTAAAAAAGATTTCTTATGTGATTTACTTAAGCCGTTTGAACACAGTTCTTTGGTCTCCTTCCTCTAACATCTATCCAGACAAAACACCTCTATTTTTAATACACGACAGTATATAATAGTTGTTACTGAGTTTCCTCTTCCCATTCAAAAAATAATCTGTGAAAATTGGTGTAATCTGTGTTAAAAAAGATTTTTTATGTGATTTACTTAAGCTGTTTGAACACAGTTCTTTGGTCTCCTTCCTCTAACATCTATCCAGACAAAACACCTCTATTTTTATTGATGACACACAAGGAATAGTCTTTTTGTTCGGCTTAAAAAAAATAGTGCGTGTAAGAAAATGTTTTATTTCATATATTTGACGTGAATATCGTTTAAAGCGCATAACCTAAAACCAATCAATTTTGAACCCGGAAACCAACAGAAATGCAACCCGATTTAATTCTAAATTTTTTTCAAGAATAAACCGAAGGCTGAACATGCATAATTTAGGTTATTTGCCCCGATGGATCATCGTATTAATTGATCTTATGGTGCTTACCACCTCCTTTGTGTTTACTTTTCTGATCTTTAAAGGAACAGGAATGGATTATATTATTACCGACCACAGCACAATTTTAATTGCTGGTTTTTTTGCGACTAATTTGTTTTTCTTTTGGCTTTTCAGAACCTATTCCGGGATCATTAGGCACTCTTCTAATATTGATGCGGTCAAGTTGTTATTTTCACAAATGTCCGTACTGATTGTTTTTTTTATTTTTAATTTTCTTTTCCAAATTTTTTTTAAACAAAAAGCATTCTTAAATACAGCCCTTTTTATCAATATTGTACTTTCTTTTTGTGGCCTGTTTTTATACCGAGTGGTCGTGAAGCAAACGTTTGAGTTATATTTTTCAGAAAAGAACGACAGTAAATTGATACGAACCATAATTTATGGAACCGATGCCAATGCGATTTCGGTAGCGAATGCGCTGAAATTTGAAACACCATCCCGCTTTAAAATAGTCGGGTTTGTAGATAAGAACAATCAAAACGCATCTAAGCGCATGCTGGATTTGCCTATTTTAATCCAAAAGAAAAAGTTGCCTACACTAATGCGTTCTATAGGTGCCGAAAGTGTCATTATAGCGGATAAAAGTTTGTCTAAAGAAGAACAGATTGTGATCGTAGACCAGTGTCTGGAGTATAATTATAAGGTATTTACCGTTCCGCTGATCTCCGATTGGGAAAATCAAAAGGAAATTTCCCAAAAAGTAAAAACCATACAAATTGAAGATTTGTTGGAGCGAAAACCAATAGTGCTGGACAATAAAGCCATATCGAAACAATTAAAGGATAAGGTAGTTTTGATTACTGGTGCAGCAGGTTCTATAGGAAGCGAAATCGTCCGACAAATATTGGTGTTTAATCCTAAGAAAATTATTATTCTGGATCAGGCGGAGACCCCATTGCATCATTTAAAACTGGAAACCGAAAACATCAGTACCACAGTAAAAATATGCACGGTAATTGGAGATGTCAGAAACAGACAGGCTATGGATGAAATCTTTAAAGCCTACCGTCCGCAGGTTGTTTATCATGCTGCAGCTTATAAACATGTGCCGCTGATGGAAGAAAATCCCTGTCAGGCTATATTCACCAATATTGAAGGAACTAAAATTCTGGCTGATTTGTCTTGTTTGTACAAAGTCAAAAAGTTTGTGATGGTCTCTACCGATAAAGCGGTAAACCCCAGTAATGTCATGGGAGCCAGCAAACGGATCGCCGAAAAATACGTGCAGTCCTTGCAACTCAGGGATCAGATTGAGAACGGGGAGGAAGCTACAAAGTTCATTACGACGCGTTTTGGTAATGTTTTGGGATCCAATGGATCTGTAGTGCCTTTGTTTACAAAACAAATTGCCGAAGGAGGGCCGCTGACCATCACCCACAAGGACATCATCCGTTATTTTATGACCATACCAGAGGCGTGTCAACTAGTGCTGGAAGCGGGTGCGATGGGGAACGGAGGGGAGATTTATATTTTTGACATGGGGAAACCGGTTAAAATTATTGATTTGGCTCGAAAGATGATTAAGTTAGCGGGATTTATTCCGGATAAAGACATTAAAATACAAATTGTAGGGTTGCGTCCCGGGGAAAAATTATACGAGGAATTGCTCAATGACACGTCTAAGTCGATACCCACACACCATGCTAAAATTATGATTGCGCAGGAAATTCAAGAGGAGTTTGAAGGATTACATGCAGATATTGATGAATTAATTTGTATTGCCAGCAGGTTCGGAAATAAGGCTATTGTGACGCAAATGAAAAAGATTGTGCCTGAATTTAAAAGTATGAATTCAGCGTATGAAATATTAGATAAACACGAGGAAGTTGCTGCGGTTCCTTATTTAACAGAACAATAATTATTGTGAACTTCTCAATACGCTTCGCACTCGGAGCGACGTGTTTCGAGAGCCGTTTTTAATTCCAAATTTATTACTTCCCATACGATCGCCCAAAATCAAGATCACTCGTACGGATGAAAATTGCAATTAAAACAATCTTCATCCAGCGAGTTTCATATTTGACTTTATGATGTTTAAACTTTGGACTTAATTGGTTCCGAGTAGGGTATGGATTATTTATTTTTCTTTGCTTTAATCAACAGCTCCAGTTGATCCCAAAGTGCTTCCGGTATCGCTTCTAACAGATTGAATTGTCCGGCGCCTTTCAGCCACTCACCACCATCAATCACCACCACTTCACCATTGACATACGCTGAAAAATCAGAGACCAGATAAGCCGCTAAATTAGCCAGTTCCTGATGGTCTCCCACGCGTTTCAATGGCACTTTTTTTGCCATATCAAATTTCTCGGCTAAGTCACCGGGTAGTAAACGGTCCCATGCGCCTTTAGTCGGAAAAGGTCCCGGTGCAATTGCATTAGAACGGATTCCGTATTTTGCCCATTCTACAGCAAGACTGCGCGTCATTGCCAGGACACCTGCTTTTGCTGTCGCACTAGGCACCACATAAGCAGAACCGGTCCAGGCATACGTTGTTACGATGTTTAAAATGGTTGCTGATTTTTGTTTGGTGTCAATCCAATGTTTCCCAAAAGCAAGGGTGCAGTTTTTTGTCCCTTTCAAAACAATATCAATCACGGTGTCAAAAGCATTGGCAGAGAGTCTTTCTGTGGGGGAAATGAAATTTCCGGCGGCGTTATTAAGCAGGACATCCACTTTGCCAAAAGTGTTCAAAACCTCTTGCAGCATGTTTTCGACTTCACTATAATGACGTACGTCACATTGAATAGGAAGGCAGGTTCCGCCAGTTAGCGTTTCCAGCTCCGCAGCGGTTTTTTTTAGTTTTTCTAAATCCCTGGAGGTGATGGCGACTTGCGCACCTAATTCCAAGAAATAGTGAGTCATCGCTTTTCCTAAACCACTTCCGCCTCCGGTGACTACAATCACTTTGCCTTTAAGAGCATCGTCCCGTAACATTTTATCTGTATAACTCATGTTTTTTATGTTTTAATGGTAAATATAGCAAAATTAAATAGTATGCATGCATAATAAAATAATAATATATTGAAACGATTTGCTAAAGGATGACTCCATTACACGACGATTCAACAGTTTCTCCCGCGTGTGTGTTGTAATCATTTTTGTTTTTGGAGTGCATGCTTTTTCTATAATCGCCCAATTTGGGGTGTAATGATCGCGTACTATGGGAACTTCATAACAATAAATATACTCGTGCTGCTATTTGGAAGTTTACTCCTAAAAAAAATCATTAATTCTAATCATAAAAATAGGGTTTTATAATTAGAATTAATGATTAGAGGTGTTGTTTTATTAAGTCCAACAATTCAGCGTATTCTGTTGTTTTATTGAATTGTAACTTTGTTAACGGATCTGGTTTACCTTTTTAGTAAAAGGAAAAGAAGTTTAAATTTACATTTTGTGGATGATAAAAATAGTCGGTCGTTTGTGCAGGTCGATGGTTTCTTTTTTCCAGGCCGCAATTTTCTTAGTCTTGATATATTCGGTCGGTAAAGTGATATCCGCAGCAATGCACAAGTGTGTTTCGGGATGCAGTGTTTGTACTAAATCTTCCAATAATTTGTTGTTGCGATACGGCGTTTCTATGAAAATCTGAGATTGATTTTTTTCAGAAGAAACTCTTTCCAAGGTTTTGAAACTGGCTTTTTTTTCGTCTTTTTCAATAGGCAAATAGCCATGAAACGTAAAGCTTTGTCCGTTCATTCCGGAAGCCATCATGGCCAAAAGGATGGAAGAAGGGCCAACCAAAGGAACAACCTGAATACCTTTTTCATGGGCTAATTTGACAATCACAGCACCAGGATCAGCCACTCCGGGACAGCCTGCTTCGCTCATTAAGCCCATATTTTGCCCTTCCAGCAATGGTTGTATAAAGTCTAAATGTTCTTTGGTTTCAGTGTGTTTGTTTAAAACAAAAAGTTTTAACTCAGATTGTTTCTTCTCAGGACTAACACCTTTGATCGATTTGCGGGCTGTTTTGTCGTTTTCTACAATATAATAATCAAGGAGGTCAATACTTCTTTTTATGGTTTGCGGCAAAACATCCATAGGATCGCAATCGCCCATTGTGGTAGGGATTAGATAGAGTTTTCCTAAAACAGCGTTTGGTTTCATAGGTGTGATTTATGTTCCTTAAAATAGTGTGTTTATAGTATGATCAGTATATTGTTAGGATATCCAAAATAATTTTATCCGAAAAAACTAGGTGTGTTTGGCGATTAGCTTTTGTGCAAGAACCGTACACGCTTCATCCAGCATGTTGTACACAATTTCAAATCCATTAGGCAAACCAAAATATGGATCAGGAACATCTACTTTTTCGTTTGGAAATAATTCATTCAAAATCAGTTGTACTTTTTCTATTTGTTCCGGGTGCTCCGCAAGCTGCACTATATCCTCATAATTGGAATTATCCATGACATAGATATAATCAAATGTGTCGAAATCAGCACTGCTGAATTGCCTTCCTTTTTGATTTGAAATGTTGATTTTGTTTATTTTTGCAACAGCAATAGAGCGTTCGTCTGGCGAATGGCCAATGTGCCAGGATCCAGTTCCTGCCGAATCCACTGAGAATTTGTTCTTTGGAAGCTTAGAAGCTAATAGGCCTTCAGCCAATGGGGAACGACAAATGTTTCCCAAACAAACCATTAAAATTTTTATGGACATAAGGTGTCTATAGCGTTAATTTTTTATTGATGTCTTCCACAAATTTTTTGAATTGTTTGTCCGTAGCCACTAAATTATCAACGGTTTTGCAAGCGTGTAATACTGTAGCATGATCGCGATCTCCAATTTGGGAACCAATATTTGCCAAAGAGGCTTTTGTGAATTTTTTTGCAAAAAACATCGCCAGTTGTCGGGCTTGCACCACGTGTCTTTTTCTGGTTTTGGATTGCAGTGTTTCTAAATCCAGCTGGAAATACTCCGAAACAATTTTTTGAATGTAATCAATAGAAATTTCTCGTTTTACATTTTTTACAAATTTTTCAACGACACTTTTAGCCAGTTCCAGCGTTACTTCTTTTTTATTAAAAGACGATTGTGCAATCAATGATATAATGGCTCCTTCTAATTCCCTTACATTCGATTTGATATTACGCGCTACGTATTCGATGATTTCGTCCGGAATTTCAACGCCGTCTCTGTACAATATGTTTTTTAGGATGGAAATTCTGGTTTCATAATCCGGTTGGTGCAATTCAGCACTCAATCCCCATTTGAAACGCGAAAGTAACCGTTGTTCAATATCTTGCATGTCAACAGGCGCCTTGTCCGAAGTTAGGATGACCTGTTTGCCGTTTTGATGTAAATAGTTGAATATGTGAAAAAACACATCCTGAGTTCCTGACTTTCCGGAAAGAAATTGCACGTCATCAATAATTAAAACATCAATTAATTGATAGAAATGGATGAAATCATTTCGGTTATTTTTCTTAACCGAGTCGATGTATTGTTGGGTAAAAATTTCAGCCGAAATGTATAAAACGGTTTTTTCAGGGTATTTGTCTTTTATTTCTACCCCAATGGCATGCGCCAAATGCGTTTTTCCAAGACCAACACCACCAAAAATTAATAACGGATTGAACGAAGTTCCACCCGGTTTATTGGCAACAGCCATACCTGCAGAACGAGCCAATCGATTTGAATCCCCTTCTAAAAAGTTGTCAAAACTATAATTTGCATTCAGCTGTGATTCGATTTTTAAATTTCGGATGCCTGGAATTACAAATGGATTTCTTAATTCGGGGTTTAAGTTTTTAAAAGGTGCATCTACTTCTTGCGGCTTCATAGGAACTCTATTGGCGCTTGGCAACTGTTCCGTAAACGGTTGTTTATTGCCGTAAGTGTTTTCCATTCTGATTTTATAAAGTAACTTAGCATTTTTTCCAAGTTCTTTAGTAAGGGCCACTTTTAACAATTTTACATAGTGTTCCTCGAGCCATTCGTAGAAAAATTTACTAGGTACCTGAATATATAATGCGTTATCGGTAAGTTCAACTGATTTGATTGGTTCGAACCAAGTTTTGTACGCTTGGTCTTGGATGTTGTCTTTTATGAAAGACAAACAGTTTTCCCATACTGATTGAGCAGTTTTGTTCATATATTCTATTAAATTATTTTTAATTGGTAATTTTTATCTTACTAAAAAAAAGAGGTTGTGTGATTATTTATTGGGGTAACAAATATGTGAAC
This sequence comes from Flavobacterium sp. LS1P28, assembly GCF_003970335.1. Classification (NCBI taxonomy): domain Bacteria; kingdom Pseudomonadati; phylum Bacteroidota; class Flavobacteriia; order Flavobacteriales; family Flavobacteriaceae; genus Flavobacterium; species Flavobacterium sp. LS1P28. Next base: position 72,328 of record NZ_RYDI01000003.1, read on the forward strand.
AAATTTCTGTAAAAAAAAATATATAGGGCACTAATTTCCCGAATTATTGTTGTAAGGCGCTTTTTTAAATTTAAATTTTTTTAATACATAAGTAATGAAAGATCATCAAATAGAAGTTCGGGTGCGATACTCGGAAACGGACCAAATGGGAGTTGTATACCATGGGAATTACATTCCTTATTTTGAGATAGGAAGGGTGGAATGGCTTAGAAACAAAGGGATCTCTTATAAAAATATGGAGCAAAGCGGAATTGCGCTGCCTATTGTTTCTATGAATATTAATTATAAAAAATCAGCGCGCTATGATGAGTTGTTAACGGTTCATACGATTTTCAAAAGCCAGACTTCGGTGAAGATAGAATTTGATTGTGCTATTTATAATGAATCTGATGAGTTATTAACAACGGCTCAATTTATTTTGGTTTTTGTCTCCTTAAAAACAGGTCGTCCAATGGCTCCTCCAGCGTATATTTTAGAATTGTTAAAAACAATCGAATAAAGTACAAAAGAAGCAATATTGAATGGGAATTAGAGTCGTTTTATACCGATTTCAAACATCGAATTGAAAGTGTCGAATAGTTTTTCGGCATTTTTTTTTCGGGTTTTTAGCTCGATTTTACCTATCGGAAGGGTAGTGATCGCACTTATTTCCATTTCCTGAGATACAATTTCCAATTTTTGTTCCTTGATGACCCGCATTACTTTATTCATATTTTGGTACTCAAAGGCGAGGCTAAAATGACAATCGATTGTTTTCTCTATAATGGCACAGCTTTCCAGAATCAGTTGTGCCGTGGTTTTATAGGCAGTAATCAAGCCGCCAACGCCTAACTTCACGCCGCCAAAAACCCGAACTACGACTAGCAGGATATTAGTGACTGAAAACGACTGAATTTGTCCGTAAATAGGCATACCGGCACTATGGCTTGGTTCTCCGTCATCGTTTGCTCTATAGGCCACTGTGCTGGTGCCAATTTGATAGGCATAGCAAAAATGTCCTGCATGAGGATGTTGCTTCCGCAAAATATCGATGATCGGCTTTACTTCGTCCTCCGATTGAATGGGATAGGCGTAGCCAAAAAATTTGCTGTTTTTTTCTTTGAATAGCAGTTCCTCTGAAGGAAATGCAATGGTGTTGTACGTATCTTTCAATTAAATTAAAAAAAGGAGTGAAATTTGAAATTTGATATGACTTGAAGCGGTTCTTTCAAATTATTTTTTTGTCCAGTAAATGGATGACATCTTCTGTGCCTACTTGTAAATTCCAAACTTCAAATCCCAATGCGAGTGCGACATCTGTATTTTCTTTTTTATCATCGACAAATAACGTTCGCTTGGGCGCTAATTCATGGTTGCTTATCAAATGATGAAAAGCGTCAGGATTTGGTTTTCTTAAGCCTAGCTCAAATGAAAAATAGACTTTCTCAAAGCATTGGTAAAAATCCCTGTAAAAAGAAATCCCGTTTTTGCGTTCGAACGTTTCTATATGAATAGCATCCGTATTGGATAATAAAAACAAGCGGTATTTTTGCGAAAGCATTTGCAGGAATTCCAATCGATACAACGGGAAATCGAGGAGTATGGCATTCCAAGCGGCTAGAATTTCTTTGGTGGTGGCATTTGGAAGATGTTTTTGAATGCCCAAAAGGAAATTTTCACGGGAAATTTTTCCGGTTTCAAACTGGATGTTCAAATGGTCTAAATCAGCATTCCATTCCTTCAGGCCTAATTTCTGGAACGCAGTAACGGTGGCTTGTTTGTCTAAGTTGATAAAAACATCTCCAAAATCAAAAATGATAGTGTTAATCATGGTTTCTGTGAATTAGAAGTTCGTCTGAACCTATGCATTGTTTTGTGAACTGTTTTTGAACAAGAATAGGTGCCTTGATTCCAGTTTTAAATTGGATATTTCCAACAAATATTCGAGCTTCGTCCCAAAGATTAGCATCGATAAAAGTTTGCAGCGTTTGCCTTCCGCCTTCAATGATAACGGATTGAATTTGATGTTTGTACAGGGATTGAACCAAGTGTTCAGCTGTGTTTTTTTCAAAATCGATGCACTCAAAGATAGTATTTTCTTTTTCAACACCCGTTTTAAATCCGGAAAAAAGGATAGTTTTAACGTGATTGTCAAAGATGTGACTGTCTTTTGGGATGCGGTTGTTTTGATCTAAAACCACCCGAATGGGATTGTTTCCATACCAATCGCGCGCATTGAGTTTTGGGTTATCATCAATAACAGTTTGTGTTCCCACCAGAATGGCTTGCTCCTCGGTGCGCCATTTATGAACCAGTTGTCTGGAATAAATAGTGGTGATCCAGACCGGTTTTTTTTCTGATTTTTCTTTTGGCGCAATAAAACCATCTTGACTTTGTGCCCATTTCAAGATAATATACGGCCTTTTCTTTTCGTGAAAGGTAAAAAACCTTTTGTTGAGCTCCTGGCATTCGTCTTCCAAAACGCCCAGGGTTACGTGTATTCCGGCTTCCATGAGCTTTTTGATTCCGTTTCCTGCCACTTTTATATTGGGGTCAACAGTGCCTATAACTACATTTGGAATTTTATTTTTGATAATCAAATCACAACAGGGCGGTGTTTTGCCAAAATGACTGCAGGGCTCTAAACTCACGTAAATAGTTGCTTTATTCAGCAGCGATTTGTCTTTTACGGAATTTATTGCAAGGACTTCTGCGTGCGGTTCTCCTGCTTTTTTATGCCAGCCTTCGCCAATGATGTTGCCGTCACAAACAATTACACTGCCTACTAACGGATTTGGATAGGTGGTTCCCAGACCATTTTTGGCCAGCTCGACGCACCGTTTGATGTATTTTTCATGTATTTTCACTCTACAAAAGTAGTGATTTTTGCGTGTAGCCCCAATCAGGTACCCAAACTTGGGATTGAGGCAGGATTAGTTTTAAAAACTTTAGAGAATAACAACAAACAATTGATACTTTTGTGGCTAAAATTAGTTTCTGAAAAAAAATGGAAAAGTACCGCATTAGAAAAATAAAAAAAGAAGACAATCTCGCAGTTGCAGCATTGATACGAGCAGTTTTTGACGAATTAAAGATTCCAAAAGTAGGAACGGCGTATGAAGATCCGTATTTGGATTTAATGTATGAGGAGTATAATAAGCCAAAATCAGTTTATTATGTGGTGGAAAAGGATGGGAAAATTATAGGTTCTGCCGGGGTTGCCCCACTTGAAAATGAAGCAGAAACCATTTGTGAACTTCAAAAAATGTATTTCCTGCCGGAAACCAGAGGTCTTGGACTTGGAAGTCAGATGATGGCTCAGTGTTTAGAAAGTGCCAAGGATTTTGGTTTTGAAAATTGTTATCTTGAAACCATGCCATTTATGCTTGATGCCCAGAAACTGTATAAGAAAGTAGGTTTTGAATACCTTGAGTCGCCCATGGGAAGCACTGGTCATACCAGTTGTCCGATATGGATGCTCAAAAAATTATAAATCATGAATTTTAAATGAAAAACAGTTCCGTTAAAATTAGAGATTACAGAACCCAATTTATTCAAGAACTGACTCCAATTTATGATGCCGGAGAAGCAGAGAGTTTTTTCTATTTAATAGCAGAAGAAAAGCATCAACTGAAAAGAATAGATCTGGCCTTGCATCCTGATTTGGTTTTTTCGGAAACGGAAAGGGTAGTTTGGAATTCGATTTTGGCACAATTAAAACAGGAAATCCCGATACAATATCTTTTAGGCAAAACGAGTTTTTACGGATTGGATTTTGAAGTCAATGAAAATGTATTGATTCCAAGACCCGAAACCGAAGAACTAGTCGCATGGATTATTAGAAATAATTTAAAGATTGAAAAATTCAAAGATTTAAAGATTCTTGACATAGGCACGGGAAGTGGTTGTATTGCTGTTTCATTGGCAAAACACATTCCGAATGCGCAGGTTTTTGCAATTGATGTGTCTGAAAAAGCGTTGGCTACAGCCCACAATAACGCCCACAATAATGCTGTAAATATTACTTTTATCAATCAGAACATTCTTGAAACTGAAGATTTACTTCAGGAATTTGATGTTATTGTTTCTAACCCGCCGTATGTTCGCAATTTAGAAAAAGAGGAAATTAAGAAAAATGTATTGGACTATGAACCGCATCTGGCACTTTTTGTAGAAGATAATGACGCATTGATTTTTTATAAAAAAATAGCCAAACTGGCTCAAAAAAATCTGCTGCCAAACGGAAAGTTGTATTTTGAAATTAATCAGTATTTAGGCAAAGAAATGGTCGATTTACTCGAAAAAATGAATTTCAAAAACATCGAATTACGAAAAGATATTTACGGGAATGACCGGATGATTAAAGGAGAAATAAGTAATTAGTATTTATAAGTTGAAAACGGATCAGTTTTTCAAAAGTTTTAGAGACTGACCACTGTAATCTACTCATAACGCAAGGCTTCAATGGGATCCAGGACCGCCGCTTTGATTGCGGGATATAAACCGGAAGCAATCGCTACAATGAAACTGGTAATAAAAGCCGCCATGATAGCGCCCCACGGAATTACAAAGGCAAAGTCCATGGCTGTGGCAATACCAAATCCGATTAGGATTCCAAAAATAATGCCTACTAATCCGCCCATTTGGCCTATCAGTAATGTTTCTATAAAAAACTGAATGGCGATTGTCGTTTTCTTGGCTCCCAAGGCTTTACGGACTCCAATTTCCCGGGTGCGTTCCGTAACGGAGACGATCATGATATTCATCAGGGCTATCGAAGATCCCAGCACGGTGATGATGCCTATAAGCCAGGATGCCAGTCCCAGGTATTTTGTGATTCCTAAAATTCGGTTGATCAAGTCATCGCTGCGCACGACGCCAAAATTACTGTCTTCTACGGGACTCAATTTACGAATCCGGCGCATCGTACTTGTGGCGTTGTCCAGAGCTTGTTCCAGTAATTCTTTTTTGCCCACCATGACACTCACTGTATAATTGATGTTGGGTGCCGTAAACAAGGAGCGCGCTAGTTGAATTGGAATCAAAACCCGTAAATCCTGACTGTTCCCAAACGTGGATCCTTTCTCTTTCAAAACTCCGATGACCTTAAATTTAGCTCCTCGGATGGATATTATTTTATCAATGGGATTTACGTCTTTCAGCAATCCTTTTTCAAAATCAGACCCTACAACACATACATACGCATTGTTGTCAATGTCAAATCCTGTAAAATTGCGACCGGAACTGGTTGCTAATCCGGAATTCGTTATGAAAAATTCGTCAACTCCGAGGATCGCATTTTCGGGATCCGTTTTTGTTGCCTCATATTTTACTTCGGCGGCAGATGTCGCGGTAAAGGAAAGCGACGTTTCTGTAAATGGGTAGTTGTATTTTTTCTTGAAAGCCACAGCCTCCGGATAAGAAATGATGGGATTAATGATTTCTCGCTCGTCCCCGCCACGATTTCGAGTGGTGTTTTCGTACTGTTTAATGTTGAAGGTATTGGCTCCCATGGAGGCAAAATCTGAGGAAATAGTGTTTTCAAGTGCCGAAACAACCGTAAGAATACTGACTAAAGCCGTGATCCCAATAGCGATAATCATCACCGTAAGCACCGTTCGCAACAATTGCGTTCGGATGGAACCAAATGCAATCCGAATATTTTCTTTGAATAATTTTAACATCATATACGTTTGACACGAAATTACAATTTTTGTTACAAATTAAGCTTTCGAAGACAGAATATTTATTTTGAATCAATATATTTGGTGTGAGAAAAATTTAAATTTCCATTTTTAGGAAATATATTTTTTTGAAATTTTTAATTTATAATTATTTGAAATGAATAATATTTTTTTCGCCTTTTTCTGTATTCTTTTTTGTAGCAATATTGGTCACTCCCAGAATTTTAAAATCACTAAAATGATTGCTGATAAAACAACAAAAGTACCTTTAGAAAACGTTAGTATTTATAATGATAAAGATAATTCTACAACAAATCAAGAAGGATTATTTGTATTTATTTCTGGCCGTAATGAAATTAATTTTAATTTGCTGGGCTATAATTCTCTGAAAACTACTTTTGAAAGAATAGAAAGGCACGACACCATTTTTATGGAAGCCAAAGCCTTTGAACTAAAGGAGGTTGTTGTGGCTAATAATGAATCGTTTATCAAAAAAGTATATGATAAAATGGTCGACAATTATAGTGCAAAGTATACTTCAAACTTCTTTTTAAGAAATGTACTCAAAAAAGGCAACAGCATCGTCGTGTTGCAGGATATTCACGCCAAAAGAGGTAAAAATTCATTTCCCAAAAATTTTAGTGAGATCGAAGTTTTAAATATGAGGAAAACTAGTTTTTTTGAAAAAAAGAAGCAGATTGATTTTGCCTTTCCAGATTTTACAGAGTTTTTTGGTGGATTCTATCCAGCGTTGGATCAAAATATTTTTACCGAGGTGGATTATAATGATTTTGATTTTAGAAAATTTTTATTTGAAGCCAAACAAAAAAATGTTTGGGGGCAAATTAGTAAAGGGTATTTTATTATTAATAGAAATGATTACGCAATTGTCGAATTTTTTGTGTCAATCTATGATAATCCTGAAGTAATACCTTTTAAGAAATTTAAGCTTTCAAGTACGCAATATAGGACCACACGATACGAAAAACTCGTCACCTACAATAAAAACAGTACAGTAAATAAATACTATCTCAATTTAGCAAAACTGAATGCACAGGTAGAAGTATTAGCTGATAAAAATAGCGATGGGTCATTTAAATACAACTTAACAATGGATTATTTTACAACCAATTCTGTTACGAATGAAAAAGTAGAATCCAATTTTGCTGTTGACAAAGATGTTTTTAAAGCTAAATTTCCTTATTCGGCAACCTTTTGGAACACTCAAAATCAACTGCCTTTAACGAATGAGCTTAAAGATTTTTTGAAACGAGTTTCTGATAACAAAGACCAAAAGAAGGAATTTGAGATAATTGGAAATTTCTAATTTTTTTTATTTAAAAATCAGGATATTTGCAGAGAGAATTAGGATTTTCAATGTAGCCATTACGATTTTGAAGAAATCGATTTTGTTTTTTGTAATTCGTATTTCGTAATTTGTAATTAATTAAAATGGCATCAAAACCTAGTATTCCAAAAGGAACCAGAGATTTCTCACCAACCGAGGTGGCAAAACGGCACTATATCATCCAAATCATAAAAAACAATTTCGAGAAATTTGGTTTTCAACCCATAGAAACCCCTTCATTTGAAAATTCCGAAACCCTAATGGGAAAATACGGAGAAGAAGGCGACCGTTTGATTTTTAAGATTTTGAATTCCGGAGAATATTTGGCGAAAGCCAATGCCACGCATCTCGAAAATAAAGACAGTACAAAACTGACAGCGAGCATTTCGGAGAAAGCGTTGCGGTATGACTTAACCGTTCCATTTGCCCGGTATGTGGTACAGCACCAAAACGAGATTGAATTCCCGTTCAAAAGATACCAAATCCAACCCGTTTGGAGAGCGGATCGCCCCCAAAAAGGCCGTTTCAGAGAGTTTTTTCAATGTGATGCGGATGTGGTAGGGTCTAAATCATTGTGGCAAGAAGTAGAATTAGTGCAATTATATGACACTGTTTTTTCAGCTTTGGGATTAGAAGGGGTAACCATCAAAATCAATAACCGAAAAATATTATCCGGTATTGCAGACGTGATTGGAGCATCGGATAAACTGATCGATTTCACAGTGGCACTCGATAAACTGGACAAAATTGGCGAAGAAGGGGTCAAAAAAGAAATGATGGAGAAAGGAATTTCAGCAGCAGCAATTCTGAAAGTCCAGCCGTTATTCCATTTTACAGGAACCATTTCTGAAAAAATAAGCCAACTTTCAGTCTTGCTTGCTGAGTCAGAGGAAGGAATGAAAGGCGTGGAAGAATTGCGTTTCATTTGTGATAATGTGATGAAATTAGGTTTGAGCAATTCGACTTTAGACCTGGATGTAACTCTGGCTAGGGGATTGAATTATTATACCGGTGCCATTTTTGAAGTGGCGCCGCCAAAAGCTGTTGCAATGGGCTCCATTGGCGGCGGCGGACGATACGATGATTTGACCGGAATTTTTGGATTGAAAAACATGAGTGGTGTGGGGATTTCTTTTGGACTGGACCGCATTTACCTGGTGATTGAAGAATTGAATTTGTTTCCGGAAACCGTAACAGCAACTTCAAAAGCATTGTTCATTAATTATGGTGATGCTGAAGCTTTTTATGGATTGCAAGCCATTCAGAAGCTTAGAGCTGCAGGAATTAAAGTGGAATTGTATCCGGATAATGCCAAAGTGGCCAAGCAGTTTCAGCATGCCGACAAACGAGGAATTCCTTTTGCCGTAATTGCAGGAGAACAGGAAATAGCGTCGGATACGTTTGTGCTCAAAAATTTAATATCGGGGGAACAGCGTACAGTGGATTTTGAGAGTCTAAAACAAGATTTGTTGCGGTCTTAAACACATAAAAAAAGCTCCGTTTTAGTACACGAAGCTTTTTTTTACTATTAGGTAATGGTGAATTAATAATTGTTTAGAATAAAATCGTAAGTTTTTACTTTCTAAAAGTGTTCTAAATAAAAAATTTTAACAAAGCTAAAGAAACAATAGCAAGATAATCTTAAAATAATCTTAAAATTTTGAGTACTCAGGTGTTATATTGAAAAGAAAAGCGAAATCAATAAAAAGATGACAATTTGACATTTTAAAAGAATTGGCAGTACTTTTGCAATCCCAAAAAGAATAAAAATGAAGTTTAAGAATATTTTTAAAAATACGAGTACTATGACTACCGAAAATACAGAAATCGATCAAGAATTAGAGGAGGTGACATTAGAAAATAATGCCAATGAAGAGCAAATCATTGTTGAGGAATTAAGTGTAGAAGAGCAATTAACGCAAGACTTAGCTAAAGAGAAAGATAAATATTTACGCTTATTTGCTGAATTTGAAAATTACAAACGCAGAACAACCAAAGAGCGTATTGAATTATTCAAAACGGCTAATCAAGAAGTGTTATTAGCGATGCTGCCTGTATTGGATGATTTTGACAGGGCTTTGGTTGAAATAAACAAATCGGATGACGAATTGTTGACAAAGGGAGTGGAGCTTATTCATGAGAAATTAAAAAGCACTTTGATTTCTAAAGGATTAGAGCAAGTTGAGGTTAAAGCTGGAGATGTTTTTGATGCGGATTTTGCAGAGGCAATTACTCAGATTCCAGCTCCAAAGATGAAGGGGAAAATTGTTGATGTTCTTGAAAAAGGATATAAATTAGGAGACAAGATCATTCGTTTTCCAAAAGTGGTTATCGGTCAGTAGAGATGCGATTTATTGCGTCTTAATTAAATAGACAAAGACGAGATACATTGCGTCTGTACTGTATAAAAAAATAAAAATGAAAAAAGATTTTTACGAAATATTAGGCATTTCTAAAAGTGCTGATGCTGCTGAAATTAAAAAAGCATATAGAAAAAACGCTTTACAGTACCATCCTGACAAAAATCCCGGAGACAAATCGGCAGAAGATAAATTCAAACTAGCTGCTGAAGCTTACGAAGTATTGAGCGACCCTCAGAAAAAAGCCAAATACGACCAATACGGCCATCAAGCTTTTGATGGATCGGGTGGTTTCAGTGGCGGAGGTGGTCACGGAGGCATGAATATGGATGATATTTTTAGTCAGTTTGGGGATATTTTTGGTGGCGGTTTTGGTGGTTTCAACAGTGGTGGAGGCGGTGTTCGTCGCGCTAAAGGAAGTAACCTGCGCATCAAAGTAAAATTGACGTTGGAAGAAATTGCCAACGGCGTGGAGAAAAAAGTAAAAGTAAAACGTAAAGTTCAGGCCCCTGGAGTTAGTTATAAAACGTGTTCAACCTGTAACGGTCAAGGACAAGTAATGCGTGTTACGAATACCATTTTGGGCAGAATGCAATCGGCTTCTACCTGTCCTACCTGTGGTGGTTCCGGACAAATTCTAGATAAAAAACCAGCCGAAGCAGACGCGCAAGGAATGATTCTTGAAGATGAAACGGTTTCTATAAAAATACCTGCGGGTGTGGTAGACGGTATGCAGTTGAAAGTGTCTAATAAAGGGAACGATGCTCCGGGAAACAGTATTCCTGGAGATTTAATTGTGGCAATTGAAGAGTTAGAGCATGAATTCTTGAAACGCGAAGGAGAGAATTTACACTACGATTTATACATCAGTTTTGCAGAAGCGGTTCTAGGAATTTCCAAAGACATTGAAGCTATAAACGGAAAAGTGAGAATCAAACTAGAAGAAGGAATCCAATCCGGTAAAATTTTGAGATTAAAAGGAAAAGGAATTCCGAGTATCAATGGGTATGGAAACGGCGATTTACTGGTTCATGTCAATGTTTGGACGCCAAAAACGCTGGATAAAGATCAAAAACAGTTTTTCGAAAAAAATCTTACGGATGAGAATTTTATTCCAAATCCGGAAAAATCAGACAAATCCTTTTTTGAGAAAGTAAAAGACATGTTTTCATAAAAAAAGTTAGACTCGAGTTATCGATTCGATTATAAAAATACATTACCCATCCTTGTTATAATAAGGATGGGTTTTTTATGAAATCGTCATTAACAATTTGTTTGCATATAAACACCAATACACTTAAGGCAATAACAGAGGATCGCTAAAAATTAAATGCTACATAAAGGAAACAATTCTTAGTATTTTGGCACGAATTATTTACTTTTACACGAATTAAAAAATAAGCATGAGTAATATTCTTGAAGTGAATAAAGTTGTCAAGCAATACGGTGATTATGTTGCGCTTAACCAGGTTTCATTAACGGTTCCTAAAGGAAGTATCTACGGACTTTTAGGTCCAAACGGAGCCGGAAAAACATCACTTATCCGAATAATAAACCAAATTACATTACCGGACAGTGGCGAAATTATTCTTGATGGCGAAAAACTGCAACCCAAACACGTTCAATATATAGGATATTTACCGGAAGAAAGAGGCTTGTACAACACGATGAAAGTAGGAGAACAATGCTTGTATTTAGCTCAGATGAAAGGGCTTTCTAAAGCTGAAGCCAAAAAACAACTGGAGTATTGGTTTGAAAAGTTTGAAATACAAGGCTGGTGGAACAAGAAAATCCAGGAACTTTCTAAGGGAATGGCTCAGAAAATTCAGTTCGTCGTGTGTGTGTTGCACAAACCAAAACTATTGATATTTGATGAACCTTTTTCTGGTTTTGATCCCGTGAATGCCACTATTATCAAAGAAGAAATTCTGGCGTTGCGAGAAGAAGGAGCCACCATAATTTTTTCGACACACCGCATGGAAAGTGTAGAAGAATTATGTGATCACATCGCTTTGATTCACAAATCAGATAAACTGATTGAAGGAAAACTGGACGATGTTAAAAGACAATTTAAAACCAATAGTTTTGAAGTGGGTATTTTATCGGATAATGCAACGGGATTGATGTCTGCTATTACACAAAAATTTAACGTTGCTCCGGCACATTTTAAATCACTGAATAACGAGTTAAAACTGGAAATCCAACTCGGAAATGCTACGCCAAATGAATTATTGAATATCCTTACACAATGTGGACAAGTAACACATTTTGTAGAAAAAATTCCAAGTGTAAATGATATTTTCATTCAAACAGTAACACAATAGATGGTTAGACTTCTTAGATTGTCAGACTTTTTACAGTTTCCTAATCTAATTGTTCTAAAAAAATCTAAGTAATTTAAAAATTTAAGCAGTCTAAAAAATGAGTATCATTTCATTAATCATAAAAAGAGAATTTATTACTAAAGTGCGTAATAAATCTTTTGTTGTAATGACTTTTTTAAGTCCGTTGTTATTTGTTGGGATAGCAGCATTTATAGGCTATTTAAGTTCCATGAAAGCGGATACCAAACGCATCGCCATTCATGATGAATCAGGTTTGTTCGTTAAAGAATTTATACTTAAAAACAACAAAAACAGCCAGTACAAATACCTCGATTTATCTCTTGTAGATTTAAAATTTTTGAAAGACAGCATTGCTGACGAGCGCTATGAAGGACTATTATATATTCCAAAGTCAGAAAACACAAAGGATTTCGAAAATAAAATACAGTTTATTTCAAACAACAGTCCCAGTATTTCTTTTATAGAAAAAGTTCAGGATGTGATTGCTAATAAATTGACTAAAAACAATTTAGAAAAAGCACATTTAGATACGCTTGCCATAAAAAAAGCCCAGGCCCAAGTCAATATTAGTTTGACAAAAGCATCGGGTGAAGAGAGTGTCAAAGGACTTAACGAAATCAAAATTGGGATTGGTGGCGCATTTGGATACCTCATAATGATGTTCATAATCATCTACGGAAACATGGTGATGCGAAGTGTGATCGAAGAGAAAACCAGCCGAATTGTAGAGATTATTATATCCTCGGTCAAACCGTTTCAACTGATGATGGGCAAAATCATTGGAACTGCGCTAGCCGGATTGCTGCAGTTCCTTATTTGGGCTATCATTGGACTCTCATTAATGTTTGCAGCCTCAGTCTTTTTTGGGGTAAATGTGGGTCCAAGTGCCAGCGTTTCGCCTGAATTGATGCAAGCTGCACAGCAGGAAATGACTGGAACTGCCCAAATGTATATTAAGGAATTATGGAATCTGCCCATTGCAAATATCTTGATTGGATTCGTGATTTATTTCATCGGCGGTTATTTTTTGTACAGTTCGTTTTACGCAGCCATTGGTGCCGCAGTAGACAATCAGACGGACTCACAACAATTCCTTTTACCTATCATTATGCCATTGATGCTGAGTGTTTACGTTGGTTTTTTTACGGTTATCAATGATCCACACGGAACAATTGCCGTTATTTTTTCAATGATTCCGCTTACATCACCAATTGTTATGCTGATGCGAATTCCGTTTGGCGTACCTTTGTGGCAAATCGCCATTTCAGTAACGCTGCTATTTGGCACCTTCTTTTCTGTAGTTTGGTTTGCCGCAAAAATATACCGAATAGGAATACTAATGTATGGCAAGAAACCCACTTGGAGGGAATTATATAAATGGTTGAAATACTAATAGAAGTTTAATCGGTTATTTGGTTAACTGATTAACCCAATAAAGAAAAGAGATGTCAAAAATACTAATCATAGAAGATGAGGCCGCCATTCGAAGAGTACTTACAAAAATACTTTCGGAAGAAAATGATACTTATCAGGTGGAAGAAGCCGAAGATGGTCTTGCAGGTCTTGAAAAAATAAAAAATAACGATTACGATTTGGTTTTGTGCGACATCAAAATGCCTAAAATGGATGGTGTTGAGGTACTGGAAGCTGTAAAAAAAATCAAGCCCGAAATTCCTATGGTGATGATTTCTGGTCATGGCGATATGGAAACGGCTATCAATACAATGCGTTTGGGAGCCTTTGATTACATCTCAAAACCGCCCGATTTAAACCGATTGTTGAATACAGTTCGAAATGCTTTGGACAAAAAACAACTTGTAGTAGAGAACAAATTTCTGAAGAAAAAAGTCAGCAAAAACTACGAAATGATTGGCGAAAGCGACGCCATCAATCACATTAAAGTGATGATTGAGAAAGTAGCCCAAACCGAAGCCAGAGTTTTAATTACGGGACCCAACGGTACCGGAAAAGAACTGGTTGCACATCAATTACATGAAAAAAGTGAGAGAGCTAACTTCCCTTTAATCGAAGTGAATTGTGCGGCTATACCATCGGAATTGATTGAAAGCGAATTATTTGGTCACGTAAAAGGAGCGTTTACCTCCGCAGTGAAAGACCGCGCAGGAAAATTTGAAGCGGCAGATAAAGGCACTATTTTCTTGGATGAAATTGGAGATATGAGTCTTTCGGCGCAAGCTAAAGTATTGCGTGCTTTACAGGAAAGTATGATTACCAGAGTGGGAGCGGACAAAGATATCAAAGTCGATGTTCGTGTAGTCGCGGCAACCAATAAAGATTTGAAAGTCGAAATTGCCGAAGGACGTTTCCGGGAAGATTTATACCATCGTTTGGCCGTGATTTTGATAAAAGTTCCGGGATTGAACGAAAGACGGGATGATATCCCGATGTTGATTGCTCATTTTGCCGAAAAAATTGCTTTGGAGCAAGGAAACGCGGTAAAAAAATTCTCTTCAGCAGCGATTCATTTATTGCAGGATTATGATTGGACAGGAAATATTCGGGAATTACGAAATGTAGTGGAGCGTTTGATTATCCTTGGCGGAAACGAAATTTCTGAGAATGATGTGAAGTTATTCGCATCTAAATAAAATTAATTTAATGATTTAAAAATTTAATGATTTAAAGATTTGGCAATAGCTTTAATCTTTTAATTTTTTAATTTTTAATCTTTCAATCTAAAATAAATGAAACTAAAAAAAATAAACCAAGCGTTACAACAAGCCCTGATTGAAAACGGTTTGACTGAGGCCAATGCAATTCAAAAAGAAACATTTTCGACACTAAAAAGTGGTTCGGATTGTATTATTATTGCACCAAAAGGAAGCGGGAAATCAACTACAATCGTGCTAAATGTAATTCAGAGATTGACAGGAGCAACCGAAGAATCGCCAAGGGCTTTGATAATTGTTGAAGACAAAGCGAAAGTATTGGAAATGGAATCCCTATTTGAAAAATATGGGAAGTATTCTAATTTAGAAGTCTATGGTGTTCATGACAAAGGAGATATGGAATACGATAAGAATTATATTTCCAGCGGAATTGACGTGTTGATAGGGACTCCAAATAAACTAAGTGAAATGTTTACTACGGCTGGTTATAATGTAAACCGATTAAAAATGCTTGTTCTTGATGATGCAGATCCAATTTTGAAATTGCGTCATGAGACAAAAATCATGCGTATTTCGAATAGCATTGTCAAAACTCAACGTATTATTTTGTCGGAACAATTCACCGAGCGAATAGAGGTTCTTGCTGAAAAAATGCTGGTGGAGCCTTTTGAATTCGATTTTGATGGAGGAGAGGAAGAGGAAGAGGAAGAGGAAGAGGAGGAAGATTTAGAACCTGAAGTTGGAGATGACTTCCATAGCTAGAATAATTTATACTCCTTATGCTCCGCAAAGTTTTTAACTTTGAGGAGGTGTAGTTCAGTCTCAGACTGAAATAATAACAATAGAATAGGCTACATATTTGCTCCTCAAAGTTTTTAACTTTGAGGAGGTGTAGTTCAGTCTCAGACTGAAATAATAACAATAGAATAGGCTACATATTTGCTCCTCAAAGTTTTTAACTTTGAGGAGGTGTAGTTCAGTCTCAGACTGAAATAATAACAATAGAATAGGCTACATATTTGCTCCTCAAAGTTTTTAACTTTGAGGAGGTGTAGTCAAGTCTCAGACTGAAATAATAACGATATGAAAGAAGGCTACATTATCCGAGACTAATCAAAACCTCATTTTATTACGGCAACAGTTGTAGATTGGGTAGATGTGTTTTCTAGAAAAAATTACAAAGATTGCATTATTGAAAGCTTGGATTTTTGCATAAAAAACAAAGGGATGATTTTGTATGGATTTGTAATTATGTCCAATCATATTCATTTGATTATTCAATCCGAAGAAAGTAAATTATCTGATTTGATTAGAGATTTCAAAAAGTTTACGGCAAAGACTATTTTGAATAAAATAGAAAACGGACCAGAAAGTCGCGCAGACTGGATGTTAAAACGATTTGAATTTGCTTGTAAAAGTCATACGCGTAATGAAAAATATCAGTTTTGGCAATATGGCAGCCATCCCGAAGAAATCTTTTCTGAAAAATTTATGTGGTCTAAATTAGATTATATCCACATGAACCCAATACGAGCGGGAATAGTTATTAAAGCGTCACATTATTACTATTCAAGTGCATCGAATTATGTAAATGATGAAGGAATCATAGCAATTACAAAAGTTGACAATCCAGTAATAGATGTTTTAAAACCGTCTTCAATAACGAATAATTTTATTTGGTAACGAGGTCAAAATAAAATAGGGAAAACTATTAGATTATAAATAACAAGGTCAGGAGACCTTTAACGCATCCTCAAAGTTGGAAATTTTGCGGGGCTAAGAACAGATATTACATTGAAAATAATAAGGTCAGGAGACCTTTAACGCATCCTCAAAGTTGGAAACTTTGCGGAGCTAAGAACAGATATTACATTGAAAATAACAAGGTCAGGAGATCTTTAACGCATCCTCAAAGTTGGAAACTTTGCGGAGCTGGATATTACATTAAAAATAATAAGGTCAGGAGACCTTTTACGCATCCTTAAAGTTGGAAACTTTGCGGAGCTAAGAACAGATATTACATTGAAAATAATAAGGTCAGGAGACCTTTTACGCATCCTCAAAGTTGGAAACTTTGCGGAGCTGGGAGCTAAGAACAGGATATTAGATTATAAATAACAAGGTCAGGAGACATTTAACGCATCCTCAAAGTTGGAAACTTTGCGGAGCTAAACAATTAAATAAAGAGTAAAATGGGATTAATGAAAGTGTTTTCGGGAAGTGAAATTTTAGCAATGGCGTTACAAGAAAAAATCGAAGCGATTGGTGTAAATGTAGTAGTGAAAAACAATATACAATCGGCTCGATTGGGAGGATTTGGAAATTCAGATTTGGCGGTTGAATTGTTTGTTCAGGAAACCGAGTTTGCAAAAGTAAACCCCGTTATTGAAGAATTCAGAATGAGTATTTAAATTAGTATATTTGCTATTCAAATACGGATATAAGACGGATATAACTGCAAAAAAAAATAGAATTGATGGATTGATTACTTCACATCGATCATGAACGTAAACTGAGAAAATAATAGTGTTTAAATCTGTTTTAGACCAGAAATTTGTTGCTCATACTATAGCTGTTATCCAGTTTATAAAGAAGCTGATAGATGAATTTTATCAGGAAAATATACAACTATTGAGGATATATATAAGTAAATTGAGAAATGGTAATAGGTAAAAACAAATCACCCTACTTTAGTATAATGAAGCGAAAGCCGATTTAAAATTAATAGTTGAATTTATTAAATTAAAATCTCTTCAAGGAGCGAGAAATGGTATCAGAGATATTGTAATTCAAAGTAAAAATATTCATTTTGTGGAACAATATCAACTTGATGAATTCTTGGGAGAACCATACAGAAGAATGATTATTCTAACGTATAAAATTATTTATAAAATTCATTCTGAAATGAAAATTCGGATTCTTCAAATTTTTGACAATCGTCAGAATTCAATCAAATTGAAAAAGTAATTTGTGAATCCGCAGTAATTGAAACTACTACGTTTAAAAAATAAAAATGAAATATAAAATGTTGGTTTTGGACATGGACGACACATTGTTGAACGATGATCATACCATTTCAGACGAGAATAGAGGGATGTTGGCTAAGGCGCAGGAATTAGGGGTTTATGTTATTTTGGCTTCTGGACGACCTACACCTGCAATGATTGCCTACGCCAAAGAGCTACAATTGGATAATTCCTACATGATATCCTACAACGGGGCAGTAATTACCGATTTAAAGGAAGATAAAATTATTTTTGAGCAAATGTTAACACAAAAGCAAATCCATGAATTGTACGATTATAGTATAAAAAGTAAGACACATATTATTACCTATATTAACGGTAAAATTGTAAGTGAAACGGATTCTGAATACATAGAAATTGAAAAGGAAATTACCGGTTTAGCCCATAATAAAGTGGTGAGTTTTAAAGAGGAAGTGCAGTCTTCAGCTGTAAAATGTATTTTATTGCAAGAGCCAAGTTATCTTAAAGAAGTAGAAAAAGACCTGAAAATCGCTATGCCGCATCTAAGTGTCAGCATGTCTAAGCCGTTTTTTCTGGAAGTAGCACAAAATGGAATTGATAAAGGAGCCAGTATTGAATTTTTAGCCAAAAAATTAAATATTCTGCAAAGTGAAATTATTGCTGTTGGAAATGCAGGGAATGATTTAACCATGATTGAATATGCTGGATTGGGTATTTGGGTGGATAATGTGGATCCTGAATTAAGACACAGAGGAGATTTTATCGTGGCATCAAATAATAATCATGGAGTGGCTGAGGTGGTAAGACGGTTTATATTGAACTAAGATTTTTTTTAAGAGTTTTACAACTAATATAAAAATCAAGGTATTGTTGTAATCTTTGTAGGAGACCTGTTCGAATTTCTAAAAGCTTTTCTCTTTTTGTCTCAGTTCAGTAGTTTTTGAAGCAATTGCATATTCCTTCTTGTATTGTTTCTGAACGGCGTTAAAAAGCACTTGTAAAAGGTGGTGTCAGAAAAAATTCCTTTTGGGTTGTAAATTTATTTTAGCAATTTTATGCATAGAGTACAGATAAATTAAATTCATACTGAGCAAAATTCACTAAATGGTTTGCTGTATTAGTTTTAATTGCAATAATGGATGCCGTAGCACTTTTGAATTAAAATCCTTGGTAAACAGGAACTCAATATTGCTCATTTGAAACGCAAAATCAGGACTGGAAGCGTTATGAATACTATTGATTTTATATTCCCAATTTGAGTAGCGCTAGATTGAAAATCGGAAAGCTGCATTTGGTACTTATCATGCCATTCAACAATGTTTTGAGCATTTGCTTGAATTGCATTAAAAAGGAATATAATTAAAATTATTTTTTTCATCTTTTGAGTCTAAAGTAGTCTACTTCACGATGCTAGTATATAGAAAATTATTGATTTCATTTTCCAGAATATTGTTCGTAAATTTGCACTCTTAATTTTTTGACAACGATTTCATTAATTGAGTTATCTTATGGAAAACAGAAAAAAAGTTGCTTTTTATACACTAGGTTGTAAACTGAATTTTTCAGAAACGTCAACAATTGCCCGTACCCTGCAAGACGAGGGTTTTGATCGGGTAGGTTTTGAGGAAGTGGCTGATATGTATGTGATTAATACCTGTTCCGTTACGGAAAACGCGGATAAGCAGTTCAAGCAAGTTGTGCGAAAAGCGATGAAATTGAACAATAAAGCCTTTGTAGCGGCGGTGGGTTGTTATGCGCAATTGAAACCGGAAGAATTAGCGGCTGTTGATGGTGTGGATTTAGTTCTTGGTGCTACCGAAAAGTTTAAATTGACCGATTATATCAATGATTTGTCCAAAAATGATTTTGGTGAAGTACACTCCTGCGAGATTTCCGAAGCTGATTTTTATGTGGGAAGTTACTCGATTGGGGATAGAACCCGTGCGTTTTTGAAAGTACAGGACGGTTGTGATTACAAATGTACTTATTGCACAATTCCATTAGCAAGAGGGATTTCCAGAAGTGATGAACTGGAAAATGTATTGAAAAATGCAGCCGAAATTTCGAAACAAAATATCAAGGAAATTGTGCTTACCGGCGTAAATATTGGGGATTACGGAAAAGGGGAATTTGGTAATAAAAAACACGAACATACTTTCCTGGAATTGGTTCGGGAATTAGACAAAGTAGAAGGAATAGAAAGATTGCGAATATCCTCTATTGAACCGAATTTATTGAAAAATGAAACGATTGAATTTGTATCAAAAAGCAGAACTTTTGTGCCGCATTTTCATATTCCGTTGCAGTCTGGAAGCAATGATATTTTGAAATTAATGAAGCGTCGGTACCAACGTGAAATTTATACTGAAAGGGTAAATAAAATTCGGGAAGTGATGCCGCATGCTTGCATTGGCGTGGATGTGATTGTGGGTTTCCCTGGAGAAACAGACGAGCATTTCCTGGAAACCTATCATTTCGTGAATGATATGGATATTTCGTATTTGCACGTTTTTACCTATTCTGAACGTGATAATACTGAGGCAGCAACCATGGCAGGTATTGTTCCTGCTAATGTTCGGGCTAAACGCAGTAAAATGATGCGCAGTTTATCCGTCAAAAAACGCCGTGCTTTTTATGAAAGTCAGTTGGGAACTAATAGAACCGTTTTGTTTGAAAGTGAAAATAAAGAAGGCTATATTCACGGGTTTACGGAAAACTATGTGAAAGTAAAAACCCCTTGGAATCCGGAATTAGTAAATACATTACAAAAAATCAATTTGACAAAAATTGATGAAGACGGTAGTGTTCGAATGGAATTTGTTACAACTTTGGTTTAATTAGTTTTTAAACATATAAGTCATATAAGCAAAAGATTAAAAAACCATTAAGGGATTAAGTTCATTAAGTTTTATGCTTAATTTTCTTAATCCCTTAATGCTTTTTTTTACTAGATATTGGTCATTCGACTTTAAGACTTTTGACTTCCGACTACTTTTAAGGATTCGTAGACCAAATACTGCTGTTTTTAATGAAAACGCGTCGGTTAAGTTTGAGTTGTGCGATGATTAACTCTGCCATATCTTCTGCTTGCATGACTTTTTCCGGATTCCCGTCGGTCAGTTTTAAATCTTTGGCCATTTCCGTGGCAACCGTACTTGGGGTTAAGGCCGTTACACGAATATTGTGTTTACGCACTTCCTGCATCAACGATTCCGTTAATCCTAAAACGGCAAATTTTGAGGCACTGTAAGCGCTTGTCAATGCATTGCCACTTAATCCGGCTGTGGAAGAAATGTTGATGATGTCCCCGGTTTGTCTTTCGATCATATTGGGTAAAACGGCGCGAGTTACATAATAGGTTCCCATTAAGTTTACCTGAATGATGCGTTCCCAATCCGTAGGTTCTAATTCTAAAAATTTTCCAAAAGCGGCTATACCGGCATTGTTGATTAGAATATCAATGGTTCCAAATTCAGCCAATGCTTGCTCAACGGCAGCGTTTACCGAGTTGATATCAGCAACATCAGCAGTTATTGCAAGTGCTTTTACGCGCAACGAACGCACTTTTGCCGCTACGCTGTCTATTTCATCCTGTGTTCTGGCAATCAAAATTACATTAACACCTTCTTTGGCTAGGGCCAAAGCGATTGCTTTACCAATTCCTTTTCCTGCGCCGGTGATCAGGGCATTTTTATTTTTTAAATCTGTCATTTGGAGAATTATTTTAGGCCAATAAAAGGCTAAGTTTACTGTAAAAGTAGTCCGTTTTACATTTGAAATCTATTTTGATTTTCTATTTAATCTAAATTTAACGTTCTGTTATTTTGACAGGAACGAACATTTTTTAATCAAATGGACTTTATTTTTTGTCCAATGTCAGTTTGTAAATTTCGGTTTTTAAAACCTCGGTATCTTTGTCTTCACAGAGCAGGAATTCTATTTTTTCTTTTGAATTGGCGTATAAAGTCAACCCTTCGAATTTATGGGTGCTGCTAATTTTTTGTGTGAAATCGATTTTCATGGTTGTCAGGTTGATGCTTCCAATAAGACTTCCTAAAATTTCGCCATCCTCATAAGTAGATTTGGTATCTTCGGCTGTGGCCAAAAAATAAATGCTGTTGTCGACTAAAACGGCATCGGTAAAACTACTTCGTACTCCTTGTATTTTTGGGAGTTTGTAGTTGTTTGAAAGAATAGCGAAATCAATAGTGAGGTTTTTTCCTTCGATGGTAAAAAGGACATTCTTATTGGCGCTTCCGTTGCCACGATTCACTAAAAACCAACTTTTGCCATTGTAGATGGCACCTTCAATGTTGAAATCTTCGGCTTTTATTTCCCCGAAACTTTGCAGCGCTGCATATAAATTAGTGATATCATTTGTGGCAGTTACTCTTTTATGGCTGGAGTTGATTTGAATCATTTTGTTTCTTTTTTCGGTGGAACCGGAGCCAAAAACATACACGCTGTCTTCAAAATGGGTTATGGCTTCAAAATCAGCTTTGTCTTTTTTTGGCGTGTTCTCTGTAGGATTTTCCAGTAGCGGATAGCGTTTTAAATCCTTGGAATCGATGTGATATTCGTAAAGAAAGCCGCTGTTGTCGCCAATAATCAGTAGCAAATTGTCTTTGTAAACAAGTCCTGATGCGGAACCAATGCCGATAATTTGAAACAGTAATTCGAGTGTGAATTTTTCCATTGTATATGTTTTGAAAACAAGTGCCTAGCCCAGATAATAGTGGAAATCCTTTTATTATTTTTCTTTAAAATAATAAAAGATTGCAACGAATAGCTGGAATATGCTCCTAAAATTCATCAGGATTAATCCTTATAGTTTGTTACATTTGAGTTGCAAAGATAAATTATTTGTTATGAAATCTATAAATCCCGATGATTTTAAAGTGATTGGCAAAATGGAGCGAGTTGCAGGATGTGATGCATGCGCACAACAGGTTCTGGTTTTGATTTGTTTGCAAGGCATGGATACATCGTTAAGTGTAGCCTGATTCGGGAAGTTTGCGGTTTTTAACCGAATGCAAAATAACGTTATAGTTTGAAACCATAAGCCACACGAACGCCAACTTGTCCTACACCTTCTCCTAGAGTTCCATTGTTATTCACTCTAGGAAAATCAGAATAGTGCTCATATCGCAAAGAGATATCAATGTATTTTGTAGCGTAACCAATACTTGGCGCTACGATTAATGAGGTTTCATTATAACCGTTAGTCACTGCAAAAGCAGCACCGGCTTCTCCCATTACATAAAATTGATCGTCCCATATAAAAGCTTTAAAACCTGCTTTTGCCGGAATAAACCCTAGATCAGATCCATCAGCTTTACTTACAAATAAGTTGTTGAAACCAGTTGTTACGGTTACAGAATATCGTTTTGATAAATCATATTGTAATCTGGCATCGGCTCCTAAAGTTAATTTGTATGGATCATTTACGGAATATCCACCATTTACACCAACTCCTAAACGGAATCCTTGATCATAGTGCTCTACTTTGGTTGTTTCTTGAGCTTGTACATTATTTGCAAACATCATTACGATGGTACATGCAAATGCGATTTTCATTTTTTCTGTGATTTTCATAATTGTATTTTTTAAATTTATATTCTGTTTTGTAGGTTAAACTGCCCCCAAAACAACATATCAAAAGTAACAGTACCAATGCTGAAAAAGTTATACAATTATTTCGTTTTGTTATAGAATTTATAACTTGCAGCCTGTTTCACTAAAAAAGTAGTGATATATATCAAATAGTAGTGATGCAATTGAAAGCTTCTAATTATATTTGCCATCAAAAAAGCAAAAAGTGAATTTATCCCAATACTTCAAAGAGTTTTCTTATAATATAAGATTAGCGTATCCCATAATTTTAGGAATGTTGGGACATACCTTAATAGGGATTGTTGACAATTTCATGGTAGGAAAATTAGGGTCTACGGAGCTGGCGGCGGTATCACTGGGAAACAGTTTCATCTTTATTGCGTTATCGATAGGAATAGGATTTTCAACAGCAATTACTCCTTTAGTTGCAGAAGCTGATGCGGAAAAAGAGGAGGATAAAATCCGTTCTATTTTTCACCATGGATTGCTTTTATGTACAGTTCTTGGAGTCGCTTTATTTATTCTGACCGTTTTGTCCAAACAAATTATGTACTTGATGCACCAACCCAAAGAAGTGGCTGACATGGCTGCTCCGTACATTGACTGGGTTGCTTTTTCTTTGATTCCGGTAATAATATACCAGGGATACAAACAATTTGCGGATGGTTTAGCAAAAACTAAATATTCTATGTATGCCATACTTATGGCTAATGTGGTGCATATTTTTTTTAACTATGTTCTTATTTATGGCATTTGGATTTTTCCTAAATTAGGTATTCTTGGGGCGGCTTTAGGAACTGTCATTTCAAGAATTATGATGGTCGTTTTTATGCATTATTTAATAAAAAGAAATGCAGCATTAAAACGATATTTCAAAAATTTCAGTTTCAAGGAAATACGAAAATCAGTGTTGAAAAAAATCATCAATCTTGGGTTGCCTTCAGCCATGCAAATGCTGTTTGAAGTAGCATTGTTTACCGCTGCTATTTGGCTTTCAGGTTCGATTGGAAAAAACAGTCAGGCCGCCAATCAAATAGCCCTCATCCTGTCATCATCAACATTTATGGTCGCTATGGGATTGAGTGTTGCCGCCATGATCCGCGTGAGTCATACCAAGGGAATGAATGATTACAAAGAATTGATTGTTGTAGCCCGTTCTATCTTTTTACTGGCTATAATTTTAGAAACATTTTTTGCCATTATTTTTGTGGCGTTTCATCAATACCTGCCACATTTATTTTTGAATATGTCTGATTCGGCTCAAATGATTGATAATTCTGAAATTATCACTATCACATCAAAATTACTGTTAGTAGCCGCTGTTTTTCAAATTTCAGATGGAATTCAAGTTGTTGTTCTTGGTGCTTTACGTGGCTTGCAAGATGTGAAAATCCCCATGTATATTACCTTTGTGTCCTATTGGGTTATTGGTTTTCCAATTTCCTACTATCTGGGAAACTATACCAATCTAAAAGCAGTTGGAATTTGGATCGGGCTTTTGGCAGGATTGACGGCAGCCGCTTTATTTTTGTATATTCGCTTTGCAAGATTGACAAGAAAGTTGGTAATGCAAAGCGAGAATAAATAAAACAATAAATACTTAACTATTAAATTCATGGAATTACCAAAATTTTTACTGGGCGACAACACCGATTTTCCTGAAGATATTTTTATCATTCATTTGGATTATCCCCGATTTATTATCAATCTGAAAGATGATGAAGTCGAATTTATCGAAGAAGCCGAAGATCTGGATGAAGGCGAACTAAATGCAGAAATGGAAGGATTAATTATTCTTGCCAATGAGTTTTACGATAGAGAAATCAAACTTTACGAGGAGTAAATCTATTTTTTAAAATAGGTTTCTAATAATTTTTGAGCGGCTGCAAAGGGTGAAATTTCATCATTTTGCACCGCTTTTTTAGTTGCATTCATTGATGCTTGAATTTCCGGATTATTGTAAAAATTAGTTTTTAATTGTTCGTTGATGGTTTCTAACATCCAATATTGGTTTTGTTCTTTCCGTTTTTCAAAGAAATAATTATTGACTTTAGTAAGTTCCAGAAATTTATGAATGGTTTCCCAAACTTCCGCTATTCCTTCGTGACTTATGGAGCTACAGGTAGAAGTGGTAGGGATCCAGCCTGATTTTTTAGCCGGAAAAAGATGCAGAGCTCTCTTGAATTCCAGTTTGGCTAATTGAGCTTTTCGGATATTGTCTCCATCGGCTTTATTAATTACGATGGCATCAGCCATTTCCATAATACCGCGTTTTATTCCTTGTAAATCATCACCAGCCCCGGTAATTTTTAACAACAAAAAGAAATCTACCATGCTGTGTACTGCGGTTTCACTTTGACCAACACCCACCGTTTCGATCAATATAGTGTCAAAACCGCAGGCTTCACAAAGCGTGATGGTTTCCCTGGTTTTTCGGGCTACTCCACCTAGGGTTTCCCCAGAAGCAGATGGTCTGATGTATGCATTTTTGTCTTTAACCAATTCCTCCATTCGGGTTTTATCACCTAAAATACTTCCGTGCGAAATGGTACTGCTCGGATCTACTGCCAAAACAGCTACTTTCTTTCCTAAACTGGTCAAGTGCAAACCAAAGGCTTCAATAAAAGTGCTTTTTCCTACTCCGGGAACCCCTGTTATTCCTATTCTGACGGATTTATTGGCGTGAGGCAAACAAGCATTTATGACTTCATTGGCTTTCGCTAAATGGTTGGTGTTTGTACTTTCTACTAACGTAATGGCACGACTCAAAGCTGTGATATTTCCCGCTAATATACCGCTAAAGAGTTCGTTAGATGAAGGCTGTATTTTTCTAAATTGCTGGATATGTTCCACCGCTGCAGCACTGATAGCTTCAGGAGAAGAAACCCCAGGTTTTTCGTTAAGGGCAGAATGAAGTAGTTTTTTATTTGACAAAGCAGCTTTTTTTAAAAGTAAAATTAATAAAAAAGGATGGTGAATGAATGGTGATTTGCATAAAATATCAAATTGATCGTGATCACGCTTTTGATGCACAGCTAAATCAATAATTTTATTTTTTGAATTGAGTTTATAAAGGATTTGTCAATATCTTTGCACCATTATGAATAATTTTATCTTGATTTTTGTTTTTTTATTCCTCGGTATTGTGCTGCAAAATATAAAAGCATTCCCTGTTATTAGTGTTTACAAGCTGTTAAATAAGCTTGTTATTTATATTTGCCTTCCGGCTCTGGCCTTGTATTATATTCCAAAAATAGACTGGAGTCCTGAATTGTTATTCCCTATTGGGGTAGCCTGGATTGGATTTGTAGTTTCCTATTTGTTTTTTAGTTTTTTAGGAAACAAATTTGGCTGGTCTAAGAAACTCACTGGGTGTTTAATTATCACGGCTGGTTTAGGGAACACATCTTTTTTAGGTTTTCCAATAATTGAAGCATTATACGGTGAAGAAGGTTTGAAAACGGCTATTTTAGTAGATCAGCCCGGTTCTTTTGTAGTGCTTTCGACCTTAGGGATTCTGGTGGCAACAGTATACTCTACCGGAAGTCCAAATGGTGTTCAAATTGCCAAGAAGATTCTGTTTTTTCCACCTTTTATAACTTTTTTAGTAGCCTGTTTGATGAATGTTTGTAATGTGGATTTCCATGAGTACATCCAAGTTTTATTTCAAAAAATGGGAAGTGCAGTAACTCCTTTGGCTTTGCTATCGGTTGGTTTGCAATTGCGTTTTGAACGGAAAAGCCAGCACTGGAAGTTTTTAGGATTGGGCCTTTTGTATAAATTAATTTTGACCCCGGCTCTTATTTATGTGTTGTATGTATTGATTTTGCAACAGCATTCTAAAATTATTCAAGTTGCTATTTTAGAGTCGGCTATGGCCCCAATGATTACAGCTTGTATTTTAGCTTCTACGCACGGTTTAAAACCTCGATTGAGCAGTATGATGATCGGTTTTGGAATACCACTATCTTTTATCACGTTGTTGTTTTGGTATTTTTTGGTTCAATTGGTGTAATTTCTCGGTTGCTAAAGAAAAACGATAAACTAGCCTCACTTACTTCATTCCAATATCGGAAAGGATGGTGATACGTTGGTATAGGACTATGATTTCGCACTGCTTTGAAAGAAAAAAAGTTGATTTTAGTTTGAAATCCAGAAAAAGGAATGTGCCGTACTATTATATGGGAGCAGCGTACTCCTATTTATTTTGAATAAAAAAAGCTCGCCTGGATTAAAATCTTTAGCGAGCCTTTTAAAAAATAAAAAACAAACAAACTTATTTTTGATTCTCCAAGCGGTAGGAAGTTGTTTCAGTGTAGGTTTTTCCAAATTGATCTGTGGCTTTAATCTCGATCGTATGTACGCCTATTTCCAGATTCGTAGGAATTTTTCCTTTCCAAAGATGTTTGCTTTCTATAGGATTAGACGAGCGTCTACCAGGAATTAATTCTTCGGTTAGATCCCATTCATAAACCTCAGTGGCATACGAAGGATCTATTTCCTTTACATAGTCCATTGCTTTCCATTCGCCTTGGTCTACACGGTATTCGAGGCTGTCGTTTTTACTTCCCATAAAGAAATTCACATAAATTCCGGATCGGGTAGGACGGCCTTTTTCCACTACTTTGGGTGCAAAAACTTCCATTTGATAGGTTTTAGGTTTGCCCGCCACTTTATAATCCAGACTGTATTTATTTCCTTTAAAATTAATAAAGGCATATCCTTTTGGTGTTCCATCACGCATGGTCGAAACCGGAACGCCTTCAGAATTCAGTTTTCCGGAATACCAATCTCCGGAAGTGGTTCCAACATTGTAATGATGGTGTGGTTTTTCCTGTAACCAGCCATCGGTTTTGTCAAAGTAATCCTGGCGTTGAATGTGGGTATGGGCAGAAAGAGAAAGTGTGTTTGGGAAATCTTTTAAAAGCTCGAATAACTGATCCCGATCTGCATCTCTGAAAGTATCTTCATCGGTAGGCTCACTTATTGGAATATGAAAAGCCAGCACTATTAAATGTTCTTTTGAAACCAATTTCAAATCATTGGCTATAAACTGCAACTGTTTTGGTGTAAAACCGCCCCAATATCCTTTTTGATTTCGGGGATCAGGATAGAGCACATTATCCATGACGATAAAATGGACTTTACCATAATTGAAGGCATAATTTGCTGGGCCAAAATGGGCTTCGTAGGTTTCATCGGCCATTTCATCTGTGGTGGCATCAAAATTAAGATCGTGATTTCCCAATAAATTGTACCACGGAATCCCCGCTTTTTGTACCGCTTTAATGTAAGGATTAAAAAGAGCAAGGTCATTTCCTACTAGATCTCCTAGGCTCAATCCGAAAGGAACATTTTTAATTCCTTCTACTTCGGCTACAATCCCTTTGGCAAAAAAGTCAACTTCAGCCTGGGTATAAGGTTGCGGATCACCAAAAATAAGAGCTGTGAACTCTTGATTTTCCTGTTGGGGAACCAAACCAAAATCGATTGATTTAGGCAATTTTCCCGTGGGGTCTACTCCTTTGAATTTTAATTGAGGAGAGCCATTGGGTTTGTGATTGTAAAAAAACTGAGGCAGATTATTTTCATCCACGCCTACTTTATAATTGGTGGGTTTAATTACGGCTATAATTGCATCGTCGCTAATAGGCAGGATGTATTTACCTTTTTCATCGGTAAGGACCACTTCCAGACCATTGGTTACGGAAACATTAGCAATTCCTTTTTCATTTCGTTCTTTTTTGCCGTTCTGATTGTGGTCTTCAAAAACACAACCTTGAACGTTGGTTTGTGCCATAATTCCTATTGAAAACAGCAAGGCACAAATGGAGAATGTTGATTTTTTCATTGTTTATTTATTTTAAATTAAGATTTTATTTGTCCCACCAAACTTTAGTGTTAATATCATCTGTACCCAACATTTCAACTGCTTTGAGGTAATTTTGCTGGTTGTTGATTTGAATGCTCGTTGGATAATAAAAACGGGAAGGCATAATTCCATTATTTTCCATGGCAGTCGTTTTTGGAAGAATTGGGAATCCAGTTCTGCGGTATTCAAACCACTGTTGGTAATCGATAAAATAAAGGGCATAATATTTTTGAAGCATGATTTTTTCTAAAGTACCATCATAAGCTGCTAATGAATTATTAAAATAAGTACTGGGTATTGTGGCTCCCAATTGCTCCATGGCGGCCTGAACTCCTTTTTTATAATGCGTTTCGGCATCCGTGGTGAATCCTCTTTGCGCCATTTCGGCTTTTATAAAGGCTACTTCGGCATACGTCATCAAGAAAATATTCATGGGATTGGTTATCTGAGTTGCATTAAACGTAGAAGCATTGTAAGCAAACTGAGATTCAGCTCCTGCATAGGCACTGGGAATTCCTTTGTAGCCTATGGAAACATTGTTCAAGTCTCTTGCAACACCAGCAATAACAGGTCTTCGGGGATCGGCCATGGTGTTTAGATTGTCTATAAAAAAAGAGGCTATTTTTACGTTTAAACTAAAATCCTGCGGTCTTCCCCAAGGAGAAACATTAGGGGTTACCCCAGTTACTTTCAGGATGGCAGATTCGGATGTGTTTTCAAAAACAGGGTATTGTGTTGGATTTTGAATCATCGTTGCCAACTTTTGAAAAGAATTGGTTTCGGTACGGTTGGATATTCTCAACAACAAACGCATTTGAAGGGAATTAGTGAATTTTCTCCATTTCGTGACATTGTTTTGAAAGAGGATGTCACTGGCATAAATCATAGGTGTAGCGGAATTATAAAGGGCATTTGCTCGTTCTAAATCGGCTAAAATAGTGGTGTAAATTAATTCCTGAGAATCAAATGCGGGATAAAGGTTGCCTTCCTCACCGTTTACAGCTTCGGTCATGGGAACCGGTCCAAAAATATCCGTAAGATTGGCATACACCCAAGCATTTAGAGTCAGTGCAATGGCTTCATAATTGCGATCTTCTGCCCGTATCGCCGCAGTTTTCATTTCCTTGATATTATTGAGCCATTTGTAGTAATTAGCCCAGGACGAATACCCTATTTCCTGACTTAAATCATAACGGTGAAGCCCTCCGGAAACGCTGGGAAAGGGGAGCGATACCTGCATCAAATCGAACGTGACACCCGCACTTCTAGTCGCGTTGTGTGTAGCCAGACCATAAATAATAGGATTAATTAATGTTCCCGGACTTATCTGGGCAATCCGGTTAGGGTCTTCATTGAGCTCGCTAAAATCGCCCGTGCAAGCAAAGTTTAGCAGTATTAGAACTAAAGTTGCAGTAAAAATTTGTATCTTTTTCATCTTTAAATAATAGTTTAGAAATTCACTTTTAAATTAAAACCATAGGTAGCAGGGGTGGGCATTTGACCCATTTCGATACCGGGTAAAATAGTATCTCCATTTAAGGCTGCCGTTTCCGGATCGAAAATAGGAAAGTCAGAAAGAACCGCTAAGTCTCTACCGAAAACCGATACATCTAAACTTGTAATGCCGGTATTCTTAAGCCATATTGGAGAGAAACTGTATTGCAGACTTACTTCTCTCAATTTTACATAAGAAGCTTCAAAAGAGTTGGACTCGACATTGGCTCTGCGGTAATACCTGGCGTACCAGTCCGGAGTCAGTGCCTCAGTAGTGTTTTGAGAATACGTACCATCGGAATTTAATACAACTCCTTCGCCTACAATCACTCCTTCTTCGCGTCCTTTTATGGTAGATCTGATTTTACCCATTTCAGATAGTTTATGATGGGTTTGGGAATAGATGATACCGCCAAGTTGACCATCCAACATGACATTTAAACCTATGTTTCCAAATTTAAAACTGTTGTATAATCCGGCTCTCCAATCCGGAGTGGCATCGCCTATGTATTGAATTTCATCCGGATAGGCCGGTAAACCCGCATTGTCATATACAATCTGACCGTCAGGAGATCGTACAAAACCGTAGCCGTATATTGCGGTTGTTGTGCCACCCTCTTTGGCAATCAATGTGGCTGAACCTCCTGAACCAATGGTTTGTTGTCCCTGAATACCATCGGCAAGTTCCATGACGCGATTCCAGTTTTTGGACCAAGTTAAAGTGGTTGACCACTTAAATTTATCCATATTGACAATTTTTCCGGTTAGGGTGAGTTCAACTCCTCGATTTCGAACTTCGCCAGAATTCATGATGCCGGAACTGAATCCCGTTGTGATGTCTAAGGGAACAGAAATAATTTGGTTTTTAGTCGTTGTCTGATAGACCGTCGCGTCAAAATTGATTCTGTTTTTGAATAATCGCCCTTCAAAACCGGTTTCAATACTGGTGGTGATTTCCGGTTTAAAATTGGCATTATACAAGGTTGATGGCGCTACTGCTGAACTTGCAAAGGCAGATTGATCGTAGTATTTACTGGTTCTATACGGATCAGTATCATTACCCACTTGGGCAAGAGACAATCGGTATTTAAAATATTCCAGTGATTTGGGTAAGTTGAATATTTCAGAAAGAATAAAACTGGTATTTACAGAAGGGTAAAAGAAAGAATTGTTTTGTACTGGTAAAGTACTGGACCAGTCGTTTCTGCCCGTAACATCTAAGAAAATCTGATCTTTAAAAGAAAGGGAGAACAGTCCGTACAAGCTATTGACTTTTTTATAACTGTCATTTACACTTATGATTGGATTGCTGACCCCATTTGCCAATTTATAAACATCAGGAACGACCAAGCCTTCCACAGCAGCATCCATCCTTTGGTATTTATAGCTCATCGCATTTCCACCTGCTGACGCAGAAAAGGAAAAATCGTTTGACAGCTTATTCTTGTAAGTCAATAAAAAATCAGAATTTACTTCCTGCATAAATACATCCTGTGTTCTAAAAAATCCTTTAGCATACCGGTTGATACTGTAGGGTCTTTTTTGCTCCCGATCCTGATGGTAGGTGTTTAAAGCAGTTCTCAATAAAAGATCTAAATTGGGAGCCAACTGGATTGTGGCGTTCAGATTTCCCACGATTTGGTTACTTGCTAAGGAATTTGTAGCTTCATTGGCAATTAAATAGGGATTATCAATATAACTACTGAAGGGTTGCAGCTGTTGGATTTGGTTTTGACCTTGTCTCCAAATAGGGCGGTACCAATGGAGATCTACATTTGGATTTTGGAAAATCGTAAAGTAGGCGATAGAGCCATTATTGTAACCGGTACTCGGTAAATTGTCACTGTCTCTGTTGTTGTAATTGATCACCGAAGCAATTTTAATTTTATCCGAGATTTTATAATCCGCATTCACAGAGGCTGTAATTCTTTCAAATCCGGTATTAGGCATGATCCATTCATTTTTAGAATGACCAATAGACATTCTCATGGAACCATTTTTGTCCCCGCCTTGAAGCGTGAGGTTGTTGTTTATAGTAATTCCGGTACGCCAGAAATCTTTAATATTATTCTTGTAGGGAGTCCAAGGTGTTCTTTCGGTTCCTTGAGTCTGCGTTACGGGATCGTATTGAAAATAGGATTGTCCGTCAAATTTTGGTCCCCAGGCGCTACTGGTGGAACCCGTATTGTTTCCATCGGCAGAACTTAAATAGGAATAATACGGATTTCCATTTCGATCAAATGATTTGCCGGTACCCTGACCATATTCATATTGGTAATCTGGCCAACGTTGAATGACGTCAAAAGTGACTCCTGTATTATAGCTAATCCCAAGGCCTTTGTTCTTTTTACCGGATTTGGTAGTGATAATTAACGCACCATTTGCGGCACGACTTCCATAAAGTGCAGTGGCTCCGGGTCCTTTTAAGACTGTTACGTTTTCGATATCATCAAGGTTAAGGTCTGAAATACCGTTACCAAAATCAACTGGAGAATCGCGGCCCATATACGCACTGTCAGATCCTGAGCTGGTTATTTTACTGTTTAGGGGAACACCATCTACAATAATTAAGGCATTATTCCCATTGGGATTCAACGAATTATTTCCTCTTAAGGTAATTTGTTGGGAATTTAGAGGCCCGGATCCTGAGGAAACGATATTTAAACCGGCCACTTTTCCTTTTAGGCCTGAAGACCAGTTATTTGGAGCAGTTTGTGCCAGATTATCAGCATTGATGGTTTGTTGCGAAAAACCCAATTGTTTTTCCTGTCTTTTAATTCCTAAAGCGGTTACCACAACCTCGTTCAGCGCATTAGTGTTCGCTGTTAAGCGGATTACCAGTGGCGCAGAATTATTTGCGGATACTTCTTTGTCATCAAAACCCATATAGGAAACTACTAAAATCGCATTAGCCGTGGAGGTGGTCAGACTAAATTTTCCGTCAAAATCAGTTGTGGTGCTGTTTGTAGTTCCTTTTTCTAAAACGCTTGCTCCAGGTAAAGGCAAGCCTTGAGAATCATTTACTGTGCCGCGGGTGAGCTGCTGGATTGAAGGAGATTTGGTTACAGAAATGGTATTGTTGATGCGGCGAAATTGAAAGCCAGTTTGGGCGGTAATTTTATTTAAAATAGTATGTATGCTTTCCTTGTTTACCACTAAAGTCAAACGTTGTTTTGAAGAGGCGATTGCTTGGTCAAAAACAAAGGTGTAAGGAGTCTTTTTTTCTAAGATATCAAAGACTTCCCTGATTTGGATTTCTTTGATGTCGATAGAGAAGTTTTTCTCCTCGGTAGTTATAGTTGTATAAGGCATTGCAGCCATTTCAGAAAATATGAAGAGGAAACTGAACAGGTACAGGTATTTTTTTAATTTTAGGGAAAAAAGAAATTGGATTTTCAAATTCATTTTAATAGGTTTTAAATATTTATTTTGTTTTAATGGGATCTCAATTCGAATGCCACTTAAGTATTGGTTTTAATAGCGAATTCCAGCATTTACTTCTTTGGTTTTTCTCGTATAAAAATGGTGTTTTGGTTTTGAACGTGAATTTCTAATTGTTTTACCTCGGCAATACTGTTGAGGATAGTAGTGATATTTTCGTTTTTAAATTTTCCGGTAATCCGAAGTTGCTCTAATTCCGGATGCTCAAAAAGAATGGTGACATTAAATTTATTTCTCAAAATTGCGGCTGTTTCGCCAAGGCTTGTATTTTCGAGCACTATAATATTTTTAGTCCAAGCCAAGAAATCTTCCCGGGTATTGTTTGTGAGCAGTGGAAGCTGTGATGTATGAAAACGCAGTTGTTGATTTTTAGTTAGCAATACGTTGTGATTGGGGTTTTCTTTAGAATTCACGGTTACTTTTCCGGATAGCACACGGATGGTATTGGGGTAATTTTCATACGCGCTAATGGTAAAAGAAGTTCCTAAAACTTTGATTTTGAATTGAGGGGTTTCTACTGTAAAAGGACTTTTTGGATTGCGAACTACTTTGAAATAAGCTTCTCCTTTAAGGTCTAGTTTTCGGTTGTTTTTGAAATTGGTTGCGTAAGTAACGCTGCTGTTGCCATTTAAAACCAGCTGACTGCCATCAGGCAAAAAGAGTGTTTTTATTTCCCCTTTGGCAGCGGATTGTGTGATGCGATTTGTACTGGTAGATTGGGTTATTACGAAAGAAATTCCGATAAAAAGAAGTGCAATGGCAGCTATTTTGCCTATATTCGAATAGCGTTTTTGCTGCTTTCCTTTGGGCTTGTTAATGGTAGTATTTATTTTATGTAGGATTGCATTTCTTTTCTCTTGGGTTAAAGAAAAGATTATGATGTTTTGTTCTTTCTCTGTTTGTTTAAAGAAGAAGGTTTCTACAGCCTCTTTTTCGGATAGGGTGCATTTATTTTGAACATATTTTTGGGCTAATGTGAGGAAGTCTTCTTTTTGCAAAACGGGTCTTTTTACTATAAGTACCCGCTGGTATTGTTTTTACGTAGTGGGAAATTCAGTCTTAAAGATTTGGTAACAGAAGGGGGAGTGGATTAACATTGCAGCAACATTCCCGTAATAAAAATCGAGAATTGGCAGGGGTCAATCTTCATTTTAAGCAATTTCAATCCATCACTGATGTGCTTTTCTACGGTGCGGACTGAAATGTTTAATTTTTGGGCAATTTCAATATTGGTGTAATGTTCCAATCGGCTCAGGATTATGACTTCTTGGCTTCTGGGAGGGAGTTTCTTTATTTGCTTAAAAATTTCGGATTCAAATTCTTGGTATACTAAATGCTTGTCGGTTCCGGAAGGATTCGGGATGTTTTGGAGTATTTCAAGATGCCCGGAATCAAATTTTAAATCCCGAATGTGATTGGCAACTTTGTATTTGACGGCTCGGAGTAAATAACCTTCTAAATTTTCAATAAATGTATTGGCTGATTTTTCCCAGAGACTAATAAATATTTCCTGAACAATATCTTCGCAAATGGCTTCCTCTTTGTAGATTTTAAAAGCATAGGTATACAATCTTTTCCAATAACGGTCAAATAAGATGCCAAAGGCAAGCTGATCCTGGTGCTGCAATCTTGTTTGTAATTCCGTATCGGATAATAGCAGTAGTGTTGTTTTCATGCTGTAGTAGTTGCTACAAATGAAATCAATTTTAACAAGCTGGGATTCGAAAGGAGTTTAAGCTATGGTTAACGAATGTCGATGATTTATCCCCAACGGTGTTAAACATTTTTTTTTCTGGTTATTAAAAAGAAAAACGGCGCTGAAATAAGCGTCGTTTTTTATAAAGTGAAAATGGAAGGTTTTAGTTTAGCATTTTTTTCCGCTGACTTTTGCCATTGTTGCCGCACACTTTTTTCCTTCGGCTTTGCATTTTGTTTTGCATGTTTCAACTTCTGCGGCAGTCATTGCTTTGGAGTCTTTTTTGGCACAACAGGATTCTTTTTTAGCTTTTGCGACAGCTTTTACTTCTTGCGCACTAAGAGCAGTAGTGAAGAATGCAATTGCAACAAATGTTAGTATTTTTTTCATGTTATAAATTTTAAAGTTGGTTTATTTACTTTGGATATCAGTCCAAATATAGATAATAATTCAAATCAATTTTAAAATTCAGAGTACTATTAAAAATATAAGGTAAGTTTTATTTTTTATAAATATACTTTTTAAGTATTTCTCTAAATAAGTTTTGCTGTTCTGCCATTAATAGGATTATTTTACAGGACTGTCCGTAACTAATACCACTTAATTATTCCAGCCACGAATTACCCGAATTACCCGGAATTTTTATTTTAATTTTAAAAAAAATGCTGAAAATTAATGTGATTCGATGCTAACTTTTTTAGGAATAGTTCTCTTTTGTAAATATAGTCCACTTAGTCGAGAGTCCTTTTGTTTTTTAGCAACTGTCCTTTTACAGAATTATCCAAACGCTATAATTTAACTGTTCAAATATAAAATATTTTTCAGTAAAACACTCTTTTTTTACCGTTTAAAAGCTATTATCACCGTTTAAACGCGTAAAAATGTATTTTTTCTGCTTTTTTTGTAAAAAAAAAATAGGCAAGGCAGTACTGAATTTCTACAAAGAGAGGCGTAATAATTTTTATAAATACCTAAACAGGATTTTAATTTACTGTAATAACAAATCGTGCTTGTTTTAATTTTTTTCCATCTTTTTTACGGATTAAAACGCAATTTTTAACTAATTTTAGCACCTTATTCAGAGTATACAGCTAGGTCAAAAAGGAGTCAAAAGCATCTTAAATAGTATGGCTTTCAGTCTTTTGTTTTTAATTAATTTAACGGTTTAGGCTGCTTTTTGCTACTCCTTATTCGCGTTAATAATACAGTTTTATTAAAAAATATGAATTCATCTTCTGATAATGCAACACAAATTGACACTGCCGTTATTGCACAGCAAACCGTGTATCCTGTCCTGTTTTCTATTGCATTTGCTCATTTGCTCAATGATTTATTACAGGCCGTTATTCCGGCCGCGTACCCTATTTTAAAAGAAAATTTTAATTTAACCTTCACCCAAATCGGGTTAATTACCTTGGCCTATCAATTAGCGGCTTCCATTTTGCAGCCGATCGTGGGACTCTACACGGACAAAAGACCAAAACCTTTTTCCCAAATTTTCGGAATGCTTTTTACCTTAT
This sequence comes from Flavobacterium sp. LS1P28, assembly GCF_003970335.1. Taxonomy (NCBI): domain Bacteria; kingdom Pseudomonadati; phylum Bacteroidota; class Flavobacteriia; order Flavobacteriales; family Flavobacteriaceae; genus Flavobacterium; species Flavobacterium sp. LS1P28. The sequence continues at coordinate 109,297 of NZ_RYDI01000003.1, forward strand.
CCGGAATTGTGGGTTTGTCCTATGCGTCCAGTTTTTCAATGATCATAGTGTCGGTTGTATTGGTCGGGATCGGTTCGTCTATTTTTCATCCTGAAGCATCCCGAATCTCCTTTTTGGCCTCTGGAGGAAAACGGGGTTTGGCACAATCCATTTTTCAGTTGGGGGGCAATGCAGGAACAGCAATCGGGCCTTTACTGGTTGCCTTAATTGTGGTTCCTAATTCCCAATATCACATCATTTGGTTCGTCTCCGTCGCCCTTATCGGATTGGTTGTTTTGAGTAGGATTGCCCTGTGGTATCAAAATCATTTGAGTTTAAGGAGCGCTAAAAAAACGGTAATCAATTTGCCTAATTTGTCTCAAAAAACGATCGCAATCTCCGTGGGAATTTTGATGGTTTTGATATTTTCAAAATTCTTTTACATGGCCAGCATGTCCAGTTATTTCACCTTTTATTTAATCGAAAAATTTGGATTATCAGTGCAGGATGCCCAGTTTCACTTGGTTTTGTTTTTAGCTTCTTGCGCAATAGGAACTTTAATTGGTGGGCCTTTGGGCGATAAATACGGCAGGAAATACGTCATTTGGTTCTCTGTCTTGGGAGCCGCGCCTTTTACCTTACTGTTGCCGTTTGTCGATTTATTTTGGACCGGAGTCCTTTCCGTCCTCATTGGAACTATAATGTCCTCAGCCTTTCCGGCTATTCTGGTTTTTGCACAGGAATTACTGCCTAAAAAACTCGGAATGGTTTCTGGACTTTTCTATGGTTTCGCCTTCGGAATGGGAGGTTTAGGCTCTGCTTTACTCGGAAATCTAGCAGATCACACCAGCATCACTTATGTCTATTACCTGTGTGCCTATTTGCCGCTGATCGGAATTATTGCTTTCTTTTTGCCTAATTTAAAGAAAAAATAATACTTTTTCGTAGCTATATTTACTTCGTCAGTTCGCTTCGCTCGTATCCTGCTCTGTACTTGTATTCCAAGGTAATAAAAACTACAGCTGAAAAAGCCTCGTTTTTCTAAATCGGGAGATGCTGTTGCGATCAGAGCTCTAGGTATTTGGTTTCCTAATGGCATTATTTTTTAAAGGGCTTCGTTCTGGTTTTTATAAAAATTAGTAGAATTTTAAGAGTTGTTTTCCCTCTATAGTGTGTTTATTTCAATACCTTACAGTGTTACTAATTATTAAAATAAACAAGTATGGCAACAGTACGATTAGGCGATATTGCTCCTGATTTTGAAGCAGAAACGTCACAAGGAAAAATAGAATTTCATCAATGGCTGGGAGATTCCTGGGGTATTTTGTTCTCACATCCCGCTGATTTTACACCGGTTTGTACCACTGAGTTAGGAACAGCAGCACTGTATTATCCTGAATTTAAAAAACGAAATGTCAAGGTAATCGCATTGAGTGTAGATAGCGTCGATTCACACATGGAATGGATTAAAGACATCAATGAAACTCAAAATACTACTGTAGATTTCCCTATAATAGCCGATGAAGACAAGCATATCGCGGAACTATATGACATGATTCATCCCAATGCAAGTGAGAGTTTCACCGTTCGTTCCGTTTTTATAATAGGACCAGACAAAAAAATAAAATTGACATTGACCTATCCGGCATCAACCGGTAGAAATTTTGATGAATTATTGCGTGTCATCGATAGTCTGCAATTGACAGCTAATTACAGCGTGGCCACACCGGCCAACTGGAAAGATGGAGACAGTGTTGTAATTTCGCCTGCGGTTAAAGATGAAGATATCCCGACTAAATTTCCAAAAGGCTACGAAAGGGTCAAACCGTATTTGCGAATGACTCCGCAGCCCAATAAATAATATTTTTTAGAAAACCGTATAAACATGAAAGCAGAATGAAAATAAATTCATTCTGCTTTTCTATTTTGTCAAAAATTAAAAATTACTTCTTATTGGTAATTAATAAACCAGAAACAATGATGCCCATACTAATAATTTGTATCAATCCAATTGCTTGATTTAGGAAAAAGTAAGCAAGAATACCGCTGAATATTGGGATTAAATAATAGATTAGAGCTGTTTTCGATGTGCCTATCAATCGTATGGCTTCGTTCCACAAATAGAAAGAAACCAGCGAAGCAAAAAGGCCAACATAGGTGGTAATCAGTATCGTTTTAGTGTCAAAAACAACTTTTTTGTAAAACAAATGTTCACAAAGATAAAAAGGAAAAAGGAGCAGTGTGCCTATTACAAAAACACTAAACAAAAATACTTTTGGTGTTAATTCAGGTGGTTTTTTACGCACTAAAATAGTGTAATACGCAAAAAAGAAGCAAGCCACAAGCATCAATAAATCCCCAATGGTAAAGTTGATTTTTAGCAAGGCCTGAAGCGAACCTTTGGTGATTAGCACTAGAACCCCTGTGATTATAGTTACAATTCCTATGATTTTCAGATTAGAAACGGTCTCTTTAAAAATAATTCTGGAGATTGCAACAATAAATAACGGAATCGAAATGGCGATTAGCGATAAATTCACAGCACTTGTTGTTTTTCCTGCAATGTAAATTAACGTGTTGAAAATAGTGATTCCCAATACCGCCGTAAACACAAGATACCGGAGGTGTTTTTTAACAATTGTGAAATTTTTGATAGTGCTTTTTAAAGCAAATGGAGCCAAAACGAGACATGCAATTGTCCAGCGCCAAAAGGCCAGTCCTATAGGAGGAATGTGGTCTTTTATGCCACTGGCGATGACCATATTTACGGACCATAACAAGGTAGCAAATAAGGCAAATAGAACTCCTTTAGTGGGATTACTCATTAAACCAAATTATGAATTTTAGCATACTGTAGTAACATAATAGTCTTGGCATCCTGCATTTGACCAGATTCAATCATGGCATACGCTTCTTCAAAAGACATTTCAATCACATCTATATTTTCTTCCTCATGTGCTACTCCGCCACCGTCACTTACTTTCATAGATTCATCGTACTCGCCAACAAATAAATACAATATTTCAGTTACAGCTCCTGGCGACATATATGTTTCCATGACTTTTTTGACTGTAGAAATACGATATCCTGTTTCTTCTTCGGTTTCTCTAATGATGCATTGCTCCGGATTGTCTTGATCCAAAAGGCCGGCACAAACCTCAATCATCATGCCGGTTTCATTCCCGTTAAGATAGGTTGGCAAGCGAAACTGACGTGTAAGAATAACGGTTTTTTGTAAAGTGTTATAAAGCAAAATGGCGGCTCCGTTTCCTCTATCATAGACTTCTCTTTTTTGGGTAATCCAGGAGTCGTCTTTTTTTTGATAGTCAAAAGTGACTTTGTTTAAAAGGTACCAATTGTCTGAGAGCAATTCGGTTTTTTGTATTTTAATGGTTGGGTTTTTCATTCGTAGGAATTGATTTTTACACTAAAAAAAACGTCCCGATTTATCGGGACGTTTCATAATCTTATTTCAGAATCGTTTGCTTTCTGTCTGGACCTACAGAAACAATTTTGATAGGCACTTCTACTTCTTTTTCGATGAATTCAATGTATTCTTTTAATTCGATTGGTAACTCATCATATGTGGTCATACCAGTCAAATCTTGTTTCCATCCTTTGAAATCCTGATACACTGGAGTTACATTTTCCGGTTCAATGTTGTATGGGAAATGTGAAATATTTTCTCCTTTATAATTGTATTCCGTACATACTTTCAACGTTTCAAATCCTGAAAGGACATCCCCTTTCATCATCATCAGTTGGGTTACACCATTCACCTGAACCGCATATTTCAGTGCTACTAAGTCTAACCAGCCACAACGTCTTTGTCTTCCGGTTACTGATCCAAATTCATTTCCAACACGGGCCATAGTTGCACCATCTTCGTCAAAAAGTTCAGTAGGGAACGGGCCACTTCCAACGCGTGTTACATAGGCTTTGAAGATTCCGTATACTTCCTTGATTTTATTTGGAGCAATCCCTAAACCAGTACAAGCGCCTGCGGCAGTTGTATTAGAGGAAGTCACAAATGGATAGGTTCCAAAATCAACATCTAATAACGAACCTTGGGCTCCTTCACATAATATTGATTTACCTGCTTTTTGCGCTTGGTGTAAATATTCTTCGCTATCAATAAAGTCTAATTTTTTTAGCTCTTCGATAGCTTCAAAAAATTCTTTTTCTAATTCTTCTAAATTGTATTGTATCGCAACATCATAGAATTTTATCATGGCTTCGTGCTTGTCAGCCAAAGCTCTGTAACGATCTGTAAAATCTTCTAATTCAATATCACCCACACGGATTCCGTTTCTTCCGGTTTTGTCCATATAAGTAGGGCCAATTCCTTTTAAAGTAGAACCAATTTTTGCTTTTCCTTTAGATGCTTCTGATGCGGCATCTAACAAGCGGTGCGTTGGCAAAATTAAATGCGCTTTTCTTGAAATGATTAATTTGTTTTTGATGTCTAAATTAAATTTTTCAAGGCCTTCAATTTCTTTTTGAAAAACTACAGGATCAATTACAACTCCGTTTCCAATGATGTTTACAGCAGTTTTATGAAAAATACCGGAAGGAATAGTTCTAAGAACATGTTTTATTCCATCAAATTCTAAAGTGTGTCCTGCATTTGGACCTCCTTGAAAACGTGCAATAATGTCATATTTCGAAGTAAGAACATCCACAATTTTTCCTTTTCCTTCATCTCCCCATTGCAACCCTAGTAATAAATCTACCGTCATTCTATATGTTATTTGTAGTTAATTTTTATATTTAGGAACGATCTTGTTCGTCCAGAGTATTCTTTTCCTTTTTTACACCGTAAAGGTATAAGGAGTGATTTGTAATTTCTATATCGAAAATTTCCTCAATTGTTTTTTTGATGCTTTGGATTCTAGGGTCACAAAACTCGATTACTTCACCGGTATCAGTCATGATAATGTGATCGTGCTGTTTGTCAAAATATGATTTTTCGTAATGTGCCTGATTCTGTCCAAATTGGTGTTTGCGCACTAAAGCACAGTCCAATAATAATTCGATCGTATTGTAAAGGGTTGCCCTACTAACCCGATAGTTTTTATTTTTCATTTTGATGTAGAGATTCTCTACGTCAAAATGTTCTTCACTATCGTAAATTTCCTGAAGAATAGCATAACGTTCAGGCGTTTTGCGATGTCCTTTTTTTTCAAGATACATTGTGAAAACATTTTTTACAATTTCTTGATTCTTGTTGTTATCTGTGGAAATGAGTGTCATATGCTGGCAAAGATAAATTTTTTAGTTTAAAGATTAAAATTTCCGGTTTGTTTAGTTTCAAGTTTGTTCCGTTTCAGGTATGAAAAGCTACATTATGTAAAAAACCAGCAACTTTTCTAGGTTTTATAAACTCGGGTTACCTTATCTATTCCATCAATCTTTTTGATATTATTGATTAATTTTTTTAAGATTGTATTGTTCTGAACAATTACGGCCACCTGCCCATGAAAGATACCTGCCTCTGTGCTCAAAGAAATACTCTGGATGTTCACATGCATATTATTCGATATCACTTTTGTCAGCTGGTTGGTAAGTCCTAAAACATCCATTCCGGTTATGTTTATGATGGCTTTGAATTCTTCTTGGGAAGAGTCAATCCATTTGGCCGTCATGATCCGGTAGGCATAGTTGGATTGCATTCCAATCGCGTTTGGGCAATCTTTTTTATGCACTTTTATCCCTTCGTTTATCGTGACAAACCCAAACACGTCATCCCCGGGAATTGGGTTGCAACACGGGGATAATTTATAATCCAGTTTGTCATGTTCTTTGCCAAATACGAGCATGTCATAATTGCTGCTTATTATTGGTTTATGAATGTCCTCATCAGCTGTGCTAGCGGTTCGTTTTATTTTATTCTTGAAAAAATTAATAAAAGTATTGCTTTTTTGGGCGGCATAATCTTTGAGTTGTTGGTTTTCTATAGCGCCAATCCCGACTCTGTAAAATAAATCTAAGCTTGTTTTTAACTTAAAAAAATTGACTAGCTCATTTACAACAGATTCATTTAAAGTTATTTTTAAATGCTTTAGTTTACGCGTCAGCAGTTCTTTTCCTTCTTCTCCAATTTTCTTGGTGTTCTCGTTTAAAACATTTTTTATCTTAGTTTTGGCTCTTGAAGTGGTCACATAATCCAGCCAGTTGATCGTTGGTTTTTGATGTTGTGACGTGATTACTTCAATTTGATCACCACTTTTTAATTCAAAATTCAACGGGACTAATTTTCCGTTTACACGTGTTCCCCTGGTGCGAATGCCTATTTCGGAGTGAATGCTGAAAGCAAAATCAAGCGATGTAGCACCTTTGGGCAAGGATTTTATTTCTCCCTTTGGGGTAAAAACAAAAATTTCTTTTGAATATAAATTCATCTTGAAATCCTCCACAAAATTTACTGCATTTGTCTCAGAATTCTCTAAGGCTTCTTTTAGTAAATTGAGCCAGACATCCAAACCACTTTCTTCGGTAGCGCCATTTTTATATTTGTAGTGCGCAGCATATCCTTTTTCGGCAATTTCATCCATGCGTTCGCTGCGTACCTGAACTTCAATCCAGCGCCCTTTGGGTCCCATTACGGTAATATGCAAGGCTTCGTAGCCAGTAGATTTTGGAGACGAAATCCAATCGCGCAACCTACTCGGGCTGGGCCTGTAGTGGTCCGTTACAATGGAGTATATTTTCCAGGCGATGAATTTTTCGTCATGGGGAGTTGATTTGTAAACAATTCGGAGTGCAAATTTATCATACACTTCGTCAAAACTTACATTTTGAGCCTGCATCTTTCTCCGGATGGAGTAGATTGATTTTGGACGGCCTTTTATGATATAATCAATTCCTTCAGTATCTAAGGATGTTTTTAAAATATTTGAAATAGCCTCAATATACGCATCCTGCTCCTCTTTAGTTTCTTTTATTTTACTTACGATTTCATTGTATACTGCTGGTTCCGTATATTTTAATCCTAAATCTTCCAGTTTTGTCTTGATATTGTACAAACCCAATCGATGGGCCAGTGGCGCATAAATGTACAAGGTTTCAGATGCAATTTTAGTCTGCTTGTCCTCTTGCATCGAATCCATGGTTTGCATGTTGTGCAGGCGATCAGCAAGTTTAATCAGGATTACGCGCACATCATCATTTAGTGTCAAAATCATCTTGCGAAAATTTTCGGCTTGCATTGAAACGTTCAGGTCTCTTTGCACCATAGATATTTTTGTTAATCCTTCAACAATTTGGGCTACTTTAGGATTAAATAAGCGCTCGATGTCCTGAATTGTAGTGGGTGTATCCTCGACCACATCGTGCAATAATGCAGCTGCAATAGAGGTTGCTCCCAAACCTATTTCTGAAGCAACAATTTTTGCTACAGCGATAGGATGAAAAATATAGGCTTCACCGGACTTTCTGCGTTGCTCTTTATGGGCTTCTACAGATACATCAAAGGCTTTCCGGATGAGTTTTTTGTCCTCATCACTCAAGGTTTGGTAGCTTATTCGAAGTAACTCTTTGTACTCCTGAGCAATAGCTTTATTTTCTTTTTCTAAATCTATTTCTATCATAACGGCATGGTTCATTTCTTAAAAATAGCAATAAGTTAGCAGATATGCAATTTTATTTAAGCACGATATTACAGGATTTTTTTAAACGCTAAATTTTGAAAGTCATAACTGAAATCAGTCCGTCCGGAAATGGGTTTTATTGTGATTCAGACTGCTTTTCAATTGCGTCACATTCTAAAAATAAATACACATCAGCATGAAAATAGGTATTATTCCATTTTACCACACAATTACTGTCTTTGCAGAAAAAATAGCACCATAAAGTTGTGGGAACGTTTGGAAGCAAAATAAAATTTCTCTTTTACCTGAAAGTTGCACTTCTCTAAACCAATTGTCTTTAGGTGTGCCAATGAAAATTTTGAAATCTCCTATCAAAAAAGCATTCATCTTCAGTCTAAAATCCCCGTTGTCTTTTGGCTTCAAAGATCAAGATGGCTGCTGCAACGGAAACATTCATAGAATCGATTTCGCCCTGCATTGGAATAATAATATTTCGCGTGGCTTCTTCTCGCCATGCTGCTGTCAAGCCAGTTGCCTCTGTTCCTACTACTAAAGCCGTTGGTGTGGTGTAATCTTGGGTATGATAGGAAGTGGAGTTTTGTAGCGTTGCACAATAAAAATTGATTTTTCGTTCCTTCAAAAAAGCAATAATTTCTGCTGTAGTTCCGGTTGCAATTTGGTTGGTAAACAAACAACCTACGCTGGAACGCACAATATTTGGGTTGTATAAATCGCTTTTTGGGTTGGCAATAATCACGGCATCCAGATTAGCAGCATCCGCAGTGCGCAACAAAGCGCCAATGTTTCCCGGTTTTTCAGGTGCTTCAGCAACTAGAATCAATGGGTTTTCGGATAATTCTAAATCGGATAATCGCAATGATTTGGTTTTGGCTATAGCCAAAATACCCTCGGTGGTATCGCGATAAGCCAGTTTCTGGTAGACTTCTTTGTTGATTTCGATCAATTCTGCATTTTCAGAAAATTGATGCGCTTCAGTTTCGGAACAAAGTTCAGGTAAAAACAATAAAGTTTCTATTTCGTAACCGCCTTTGATGGCAATTGAAATTTCCCGTTTTCCCTCTATCAAAAAAGTACCGGATTGTTTGCGCGCTTTTGCTTTTTCCTGCAATTGCACTAAGGATTTTATGTGCGGATTTTGTATCGAAGTAATTTGTTTCAAGGCTTTCCTCTATTTAATTAAACACGACAAAGATACACAGAGAAAATCCAGTTTTCTAATCTGATCCGAATATTTATTTGGAAGCAATAGCAGCATTAATGCCAGTTGCTTTGGTTATTTTTACGAGTATTTTCTTTATTTTTGTAGAAATTCCATATTTAAAAAATTTCAATCTAAATGTTTTACTTTCTAGACTTTGTCGGTACGATTGCTTTTACCATGTCAGGCGCATTGACCGCTATGAGTAAAAAACTCGATCCTTTTGGGGTGTTCATCATTGCGTTTGTAACGGCTGTTGGCGGCGGAACCTTACGAGATGTTATGATTGGTAGGACGCCCGTGGGCTGGATGCTGGACCTGAATTACGTGTATGTGATTTTTTTGGGGTTTGTTTTGTCGATTATTTTCAGGAAAAAATTTGATCGTTTGCGCACTTCTTTGTTTTTATTTGATACCGTCGGACTGGGCGTTTTTACATTAATTGGTCTTGAAAAAGGAATAAATATTGGTTTGCATCCTGTTATATGCATTGCATTAGGAACGATCACAGCTTGTTTTGGAGGGGTTATTCGGGATATTTTATGCAACGATATTCCGGTGATTTTCAGACGGGAAATTTACGCCACGATTTGTATTCTGGGCGGAATGCTATTTTTTATGCTTCGGGAATTTAATTTGGATAAGGATATTTTATACATAACAACGTCAATTTTTATTATTATAATTCGGTTGATGGCCGTAAAATTCAAATGGTATCTGCCCACTTTAGAACCTAAATAAAAAATGATTACTTTCACAAAGTCTAAAACCAAAGCGTGAAAAATTATACCGTCAAACGATATCAAAAAAGCGATTATGACCATTGGAATTCCTTTATTGGTCAAGCCAAAAATGCAACCTTTTTGTTTCACCGTGATTTTATGGAATACCATGAGGATCGCTTTGAAGATTTTTCAGTACTGATTTATGACAAACAAAAACTGGTAGCAGTTTTGCCAGCTAATAAACTGGAAAACAGCATTTTTTCACATCAGGGTTTGACCTATGGCGGCTTGGTTTATTCAGCTATAATAAAAGCAGAAATAGTAGCGGAACTTGTAGACTGTCTTTTGTCTTTTTTTAAAGACCATAGCATCCAATCCTTTTATTTGAAACAAATCCCTTTTTTTTATCTTTCAAAAGGAAATGCTGAAATGGAGTTTTTCCTGCTTAAAAAAGGCGCTTTTCTGGAGAAGAAAGAAATGAATTTGGCCATTAATTTAGCAATGCCACTGACTGTTTCTAAAAGTAAATTGAAGCATTTGAGAAAAATGGAAGCACTCGACTTGCAACTTGTCGAGGAAGCGGAGCCGGACTCTTTCTGGGAATTGGTTTTAGAACCAAGATTGCGTGAAAAATACAATGCAAAACCAGTTCATACCTTGCAAGAAATCACAAAATTAAAGATATTATTTCCGCAAAACATCAAACAATTTTCAGTGTATTATGACGATGTAATAGTTGCCGGAGTGACGCTGTTTGAAACCGAAACGGTGGTGAAATCACAATACGGAGCTACCACTAAAAAAGGCGAGGAGTTGCGCGCATTGGATTTTGCATTTATTACCTTAATAGAAAAATACAAAAAACAAGGCATGCTTTTTTTTGATATGGGTATTGTAAATGATACTAATGAAAGCGGATTTCATGCCGGACTTTTGAAACAAAAAGAAGAATTAGGCTGCACGGTATATGGCCAAGACTTTTATAAAATGAATCTAGTATGATACCATTTTTAGATTTAAAAAAAACAAACAAGCCCTATGAGACTGCTTTTCAGGAAAAATTAAAAGGGTTTTTAGCGAATGGTTGGTATATTTTAGGGAATGAAGTCAGCGAGTTTGAAACCAATTTTGCGGCTTATTGCGGAACAAAATACTGTATTGGGACGGGAAATGGTTTTGATGCTTTAGTGCTCATTTTTAAAGCCTATATCGTGTTAGGAAAACTGCAAAAAGGGGACGAAGTCATTGTGCCAGCAAACACGTACATTGCCAGTATTCTCGCTATTTTGCAAGCAGATTTAATTCCGGTTCTGAGCGAGCCAAAATTAGAAACCTATAACTTGGATCCCGATTTAATTACAGCAAAAATTACTTCTAAAACGGGAGCGATTCTAGTGGTTCATCTCTACGGACAGCTGGCAGAAATGGAGAAAATAAATGAAATTGCTGTAGCAAACAATTTATTAGTAGTAGAAGATGCGGCTCAGGCTCACGGGGCTTCCTTTGAAGATGAAAGTGCGAAGACCATAAACCAAAAGCCAAAAACCCAAGCCTATAGTTTTTATCCTGGGAAAAATCTAGGGGCATTGGGTGATGCCGGTGCCGTTACGACTAATGATTCTGAATTAGCCAGGGTTATTCAGTCGCTTCGAAATTACGGGTCGGAAACCAAGTATTATAATGACTATGTAGGGATAAACTCCAGATTAGACGAATTGCAAGCTGCTTTTTTAAATGTGAAATTACCGTTTTTAAATGCTGAGAACGACCGCCGAAGAACAATTGCCAATCGCTATTTATCAGAAATAAAAAACGATAAAATAATACTTCCATTTTGGGATTTGTCAAACAATCATGTCTTTCATTTATTTGTCATTCGAACTCAGGATAGAACGGATTTACAAGAATATTTACGTCAAAACGGAATTCAAACGGTTATCCATTATCCAGTTTCGCCCCACCGTCAAAAAGCTTTCTCTTCTGAGACTGCGGGATGGAATATGTTGTCCTTTCCAATTACTGAAAAAATTCATGAAGAAGTTTTGAGTTTGCCCATAAGTCCTGCCTTGACACCGGAGGAGGTTCGTCATATTATTGCAATTTTAAATACATATTAAAAAGTGTCCGATAGTAAAACGTCATATCATCGCATTGTAAAAACGACTTCGCTTTTTGGAGGTGTTCAGTTTTTTATGATTATTATTGGGGTTATCCGGACTAAGTGTATTGCTGTTTTTATTGGGCCTGAGGGAATGGGGATTATTTCTTTGTTGAACTCGGCGATGAATCTTGTGGGCGGTGTTACTGGTTTAGGGATTGAAACCAGTGGTGTAAAACACCTTTCCAGTAGCTACAAAAACGACAATTTAAGTACGATTGCATCTGTAGCAGCACTTATAAAAAAGCTCGCAGTACTAACCGGGATTTTAGGATGCGTTCTTGTGATCCTGTTTTCTAGTTGGCTGAGCCAAATTACTTTTGGGAATTCGAATCATACTTTTACCTTTGTTTTTATTTCGATCACCTTGTTGTTCCGGCAATTAATGATTGGCCAGCTGGTTGTTTTGCAGGGTTTAAGAAAAATGCGGTTTTTAGCCAAAGCTAATTTTTATGGAAATGGATTGGGGTTGTTAGTTTCAATTCCGTTGTATTATTATTACCGGATTGATGCCATTGTCCCCACCATCATAGTTGCCTCTTTAGCCTCACTATTGGTTTCTTTTTATTATTCGAAAAAAATACCATTTGAAAAAAATGTGTTTTCCAAAGAACAAGGAAATACCGAAGGAAAAAGTATTATTAGACTTGGTATTTTATTGACATTAAGTGGTTTGCTGACCTTGTTATCAACGTATTTGATTCAAATTTTTGTTGGAAAATGGGGTGGTTTAGAACAAGTTGGGTTTTATAATGCCGGTTTTACCTTGTTGAATTCCTATGTGGGAGTAATTTTTACGGTCATGAGTACCGATTATTTTCCAAGATTAGCGTTCATTAGTGCGGATAATGAAAAAGTAAGAACCAGTGTTGTTCAGCAATCGTTTGTTTCAATATTGATTATTACACCGGTAATCATTTTGTTTTTAACGTGCATTCCGTTGATTGTGAAAATTATATTTACACCGGAATTCAACGCCATTATTCCAATGGTTTGTTTTGGAATAATAGCAATGTTGTTTCGGGCCGTTTCGTGGTCAATGGGCTATATTTTGATTGCCAAAGGCGATTCGAAAATGTTTATGCGAACTGCTGTTGGATTTAATAGCATTTCGCTTATTTTGAATATTTTTGGGTATTATTATTATGGTTTGGAAGGTCTTGGATTTAGTTTTTTGCTCTATTATTTCATTCATTTTTTGGGTTTAAAAATAATCACCAAAAAAAGATATGGGTTTTATTTTGAAAGCGATTTTTATAACACTTATTTAATTTGCATCTTGCTGTGTGTGGCAACTTTTTTGTTCCGATACCTTCCAAATCCAATTTTAAAGTATGGCTTAATGTCACTAATGGTAGTAGTGTCGATTGTTTTTGTTTTATTTGAAATGAACAAAAAGACCGCATTAAAAGAATTGTTCAATGCTATAATTAAGAAAAAGAATGATTGAAATACTTAAGAATGTTTACAGAAAAGTAAGATTTTTTTATCATCGGTTACAACTGTATTATTCCGTAAACTGGACCAAAACACTGTACTTTAATTTTAAAAAATTCCCGTATCCTATTGCTAAGCAGCTCCCTGTATTTTTTTATGGAAAAGTAAAATTTACTTCAATAACGGGTGCAATCAAAATTGAGGGAGTTGTCAAAAAGGGAATGATTGGTTTTGGACAACCTTATGAAATAAATACGCTTCACAAAGGAATTGCCGAAATCACTATTTTGGGAACGCTCATTTTTAAAGGTCACATACAATTAGGTAAAGATTATTTTATTTATGTTGGTGACGGTGGATTGTGCGAATTGGGACACATGGCTTCATTGGCCTCAAATGCAAAATTGATTTGTATGGAGCATGTTGTATTAGGGGATTACGCCCGTTTTGGTTCGGAATCACAAATTATGGACACTAATTTCCATCAGATGATGGATACTACAACGGGTGAAAAGTTTAAAATGACAGCGCCAATTAGAATAGGAAATTACAACTATGCAGCCAGCAGGGTTACGGTACTGCAAAATACGACTACCCCTGATTTTTGTACGATAGGCTCCAGTAGTGTGTGTACTGCGGATTATACGTCATTTGGTTCAAATATTTTGATTGGTGGTATTCCGGCAAAATTTATAAAAAACGCCATTTCCAGAGATTGGGAAGGAGAGAAAGCCTTGCTGGACGAGTATTTGATAGTGTAGTTTATGAAGCTAACAAATGAAATCGCAACTTAATTTCCATAATAATATAGCGCAGTAACAACGTATTATGAGCAGTTTTATAGGTGAGAATCATCTCAAAATGAATGCGTTTTAAAATTGCTTTATCCTCTTTTTTTGTTCTATTGAGCCCAATTGCTTTTTTAAGGATCAAATATGTACTCTGATTAATTTTTCTGGCTCTGGCATCTTTTTTCTTAAAAAAATGAGTGCCTAGGGAGTGGTGTACAATTCTTTTTTGAACCAGAATAGCATCAATAAAGTCAAATTCGTACGTTCGAGAAGCCCGAATCCAAAAATCCAAATCCTCGTACGCCAGCGTTTCATCATAGCCGTTCAAAGCATCGAAGAGTGATTTTTTGACCATTGATGAAACGGAGCAAATACAGTCACCACCAGAAAGAACTGATTCATAAATATCTCCCGTTGTTCTTTCCTTGACTACCTTTTGAAAGCTATCAACAGGGAAATAATAAGATTCGTGTTTGCCTTTTTCAGTGATTAATTCGACGTTTCCATATACAATTCCAAGATTTTTAAAAGTTGTGTTGTTGAAAGCATTTATTTGTGAAGTGATGCAATTGGGCAATAATACATCATCAGCAGCCAAGTCAATAATATAATCCCCTTTTGCTGTTTTTAAGGCATTATTGAAAGACTTAGTATTCCCTAAATTAGTGTCATTGGCTATAAATGGAATTTGTGGATAATCCAGAAGCCATTTCTCAATTACGGATTTAGAATTATCAGTACTGCAATCGTCCACGATAATCAACTCAATAGTATCGTAATGTTGGTTTAATACGGACATTAAGCTCTCTATTACATAATCTTTATGATTGTAACACAAACAAATAACGGTGACTAGTGGATTATCTTGCATGTTTTTTTAAAAGCGTTATATTTGAGACGAAAATAACAAATTGAGAATGATAATACCCAATAAAAAATATAAAATCGCATTAATAGGGTACCGATTAAGTGATGGAGGTGCTGAAAAAGTGATGGCTGTTTTATCCTTTTTTTTTGAAAAACAGGGCATAGAAGTTCATACTATTATTGTCCTGGATGCCGTTTCCTATTCCTATGCCGGAAAATTAGTCAATTTGGGTAAAATGAAAAACAAAACCAACGGTTTTTCAAATAAATTCAGTCGGTTTTTATTTTTGAAGAACTATTTGAAAGAGCATGAATTTGATTTTATTATTGATTTCCGATTTAGGATAAAACCCATTCAAGAATTATTAATTTCAAAATGGCTTTATAAAACCAATACTATTTTCACCGTGCACAGTTATTTGATTAATCATTATATGCCCAATTGGTCGGTGCTTACCCGATACATGTATGGAAATTGTTATAAAGTGGTTAGTGTTTCTAATCAATCGAAAGAGTTAATAGCGCGAAAGCACCAGCTGAAAAACGCAATTACCATTTACAACCCTATAGATATTGAGGAAATTGTCAGGAAGAGTGAAGAACCTGTTTCACTTAACTTCAAGTATATTATTGGGATAGGTCAAATGGAAACTAATATCAAGCAATTTGATAAATTAATTGAAGCGTATGCCCATTCGACTTTATCCCAAAAAGGGATACATTTGGTTTTATTAGGGGAAGGCAAAAGAAAAAATATTCTTTTAAAGTTAGTAAAAGAAAAAAAGCTGGGGGATAAAGTTCATTTTTTAGGGTTTAAACAGAATCCGTTTAAGTACCTGAAAAATGCTAAATTTTTTGTTTTGAGTAGCTTGAATGAAGGATTGTCAAATGTTCTACTAGAATCATTAGCCTGTAATACGCCGGTAATATCCTTTGACTGCTTAGCCGGTCCAAGTGAAATAATTGTAAATAAAGAAAATGGTTTATTAGTTGAAAATCAAAATGGTAGTAAAATGACGGAAGCGATGAATTTATTCATTGAAGACGAAGTATTGTATCAGCATTGTAAACAAAATGCATTGGCAAGCGTACAATCCTTCTCAATTGAAAATATAGGCATGCAATGGTTAGATGTAATGAAAATTAGCAGAAAATGACAACAGTAGAAAACGTACAAGTATTAAAAATTCCTGTAATAGACGATGTTCGTGGAAACTTAGCCTACATTCAAAGTGGTGTAATTCCATTTGAATTCAAACGAATTTACTATCTCTTTGATGTGCCTAGTACTGCTTTTAGAGGTGGTCATTCCCATATTCAGCAACAAGAAATTTTAATTGCATTGAGCGGTAGTTTTGAGGTGGTTGTTCATGACGGTATCGAGAAAAAAAGCTACCTATTAAATAAACCAAACGTAGGTTTACTCATTACAACAGGAATTTGGAGAGAACTGCAAAACTTTTCTTCGGGATCAGTTTGCTTGGTTTTAGCCTCAGATATGTTTAAAGAAGAAGATTATATCAGAGATTATGACGAATTTTTGAAATCAAAAAAATGAAGTTGCTATTTGTAGTTCCTAACATTAATAACGCCGGAGGTGTGGCAAGAGTTATTGCTGTCAAAGCCAATTATCTGGTTGAACAATTAGGCTATGAAGTTGTTATTCTGACTCAAAACGGAGGTCATTCTCCTTTGTTTTATTCTTTTAATAAGAAGATCACTTTTCACGATATGATTTTAAAAGGAAAAAATCTTTCTTTTTTGAAAGCGTATTGTAAGAAACTAAACAGTTGTATTAAGACTGTAAACCCGGATATTATACTTGTTTGTGATAATGGTCTAAAGGCATATTTAATTCCTTTTATTATAAAATATAAAATTCCTCTGGTGCTAGAAATGCATAGTTCCAGGTTTATTGAAGAAAGTGAAATTGTGACAAACAGTTTTACTAAATTGTTCTCGAATCTTGTTTTACAACTGAAAAAAAACGGAATAAAAAAATACAATCGATTTGTTGTTGAAACAAACGAGAGTATTTCAGAATGGAACATAAAAAACACACTGGTTATTGCGAATCCTTTATGGTTTGTAACGGAAAAATCTGGTGAATTAACAAACAAAAAAGTAATTGCGGTAGGGCGACATACGTACGAAAAAGGTTTTGACAGCATGTTGCACATCTGGAAAAAAGTGGTTTTAAAACATCCAGATTGGATATTGGAAATTTATGGAAAATCTAATGAAAATATCGATTTAAAACAACTTACCCAAAAATTGGATGTTTCAAATAATATAGTTTTTTATGAACCTGTTCAGAATATTAACGAAAAATATTTAGATGCTTCATTTTATCTGATGACGTCTCGATATGAAGGTTTTGGAATGGTGTTAATTGAGGCAATGGCTTCCGGATTACCCTGTATTGCTTACGATTGTCCTTGCGGACCAAGAGCAATAATCACGCATAAAGAAGATGGATTTTTGATTGAAAACGGGAACGAATCGGATTATATAGCGGCTATAGAAATTTTAATCGAAAACGAGGTGTTACGAAGTGAAATGGCAAAAAAGGCAAAATTATCGAGTAAAAAATATCACATCGATGCCATTATGCAAACTTGGCATCAATTGTTTATTGGACTCAAAAATGAAGTTTAGGTTCTACTCTTAAAGTCAATGGAGCATAAATAACCTGCTCTGAACAAATTAAAAACCAGTATATTAGGATTGTCTCCGGTCAGGTTTTTAAATAATAATTTTTTAAAAACGGCATTTATTTTTGAAATAATAAAAGTTGATTTGGTTGTTTTTAAAAAATGATACAGTTGTAATAATCGTACAAATTCAATGTCAATTTTTTTCTTCTGATACAATAAATTTAAATTTTCTAAAGACTCTTTGGTCTTGTTCAAATACACTAGATTAGTGTCTAAATCGCCATGTTCAACAGGGTTTTCTATATGGCTTACTTTGGATTTTAATTTGCTTAGTTGAAACGAGAGTTGGGTGTCATCGTGACCGTATTTTTTTATGGTTTTGTCAAATTGTACCGTGTCAAAACAGACTTTTTTAATTATGGTATTATTAAAAAGTAGTGAGTGGTAGGGTTTTGTCTTTCTGTTTGCAGCAGATTTATCTTCAATGAATCTTCCGTACTTCCAGCGTAGTTTTTGATTATCAGAAGGACATTTTTCTGGATGCAAGCGTCCTCCATAAACCACATCAAAATCAAATAAATTTGATAAATATCTTTTGATATAATCAGAATTCACAATAGTAGAATCCCCGTCTATAAAAAGTAAATACTCGAATTTTGCTTTTTCGGCAAGTGAATTCCTGTTTTCTCTGTGGGCAATGTTTTCTTTTAATGAAACAAAACTGCAGTGAGAAAGCAAATTTATTTTTTCATTAAAAATATTTAGGGAAGAATCAGAAGCATCATCTTGGCATAAAATCTCAAAATCAATATTGCATTCCAAACATTGTTTGCGCAGCTCCAATGCTAAAGGATACACATTATAATTGTATATTGGAATAAGAATAGAAAGCATTACACGGCTCTCTGTTGCACTACTTCAAAAATTCGTTCGTCTTCACATTTTAATGTTTTCGAAGGGAATTTCATTAGCAACGCATAATCATGAGTGGCCATAATGACTGTTTTTCCATTGGCATTGATGCTTTTTAAAACTTCCAAGACTTCAGCACTGGTTTGTGGATCCAGATTCCCGGTAGGTTCATCGGCAAGTATAAGTTCAGGATCGTTGAGTAAAGCTCTGGCAATGGCAACACGTTGTTGCTCACCACCTGAAATTTGGTGTGGCATTTTGTTGCCAAACTCTTTCATTGCTACTTTGTCCAGCACTTCATCAATTTTTCGCTGCATTTCATCAGCATCAGTCCAGCCTGTAGCTTTCAGGACAAATAACATATTGTCTTTAATGGTTCTGTCCGGCAGTAATTTGAAATCCTGAAAAACGATTCCAATTTTTCTTCTCAAAAACGGAATGTCATCTTCTTTTAAGGTGGCTAAATCAAAGTCAACAATACTTCCTTCTCCTTCTTTTAAAGCCAAATCACCATACAAGGTCTTCATTAAGCTGCTTTTTCCGGAACCTGTTTTTCCTATAATATACAGGAATTCACCATGTTTTACCTCCAAATTTACATGAGCTAAAATAGTTTTTTGTTCTTGGAAAATAGTAACGTTTTTTAAAGACAGGACAGATTGTGACATAATACAGTTTGTTTATGGGGTAAAAGTAACAAGATAACGGTTCTATTCAAAATAAATTCTATTCTATTCAACGGATTTTCAAAAAACAGGTATAAACAAGGGAAAGTCCGAATTTTATTTAAAGCCAATTTATCCGCACTTTATTGCTGCTTGAAGTTCCCATTTTAGCATAAAAAAAGAGTAGAAAATGAAGGTTTTCTACTCTTTTAATGAAATATAATTTGTTAAGGACCTTTTCAGTAGCCTCACCCAAACAGGATAGTTTTGTTGCTTTAAGGAACAAATGAAATCAAGACGGAAGTTCTTATTTTTTAAAGCGCAATCCTCTATCGGGATAATCCGTTATGATGCCATCAACTCCCCAACCTAGAACCGTTTTCATCCGACTTGCTTCATTAATAGTCCAAGGAATAACTTTCATTCCTTTGGCCTGTAATTCCGCTACAATTTCGGCAGTCAATAGCGTATGTTCTGGACTGTAGCTGTCTGGGATAAATCCCAAAGCATCTAAATTTGTTTTGACACTATCTTTGTACACCAGAGCCGCTAGTTTGTAATCAGGGTAGGCTTGATGGATATAGCGCAGTACTCTAAAATCAAAACTCTGGATAGTTAGTCTTTCCATAGGGATACGCCCTTGGATTGTTTTAATAAATAAATCTGCAAAAACCTGAGGTGTTGGATGGTATTTATTGTCCCCCTCTGGAGTACTTTTTATTTCAATATTATAGAAGATCTTTTGGTCAGATAAAAGTTCAGACTGCGCAATTACATCCAGCAGCAATGGTTTTGAAATCCTACTATTAGTCTGCTCCGGAAATTGTGGATGTTCGATGGTGCCACAATCGTAGTGCTGTACTTGTGAATAAGTAGTTTGATAGATATTTAAGTTTAATTCGTCCTCCTTGTTAATAGTGTTTCCCAAACTATCCAAACAAATTATGTGATTGAAAAATGGATCATGTGATACCAGTATTTGGTTGTCTTTTGTAACAACAACGTCTAGCTCTAAGGTGTTTACTCCCAATTTGATTGCGTTTTCAAAGGCAACTAACGAATTTTCGGGGTAGAGTCCTCTTGCTCCACGATGCCCCTGTAAATCAAAATTAAAGTGAGTTTGAATTTCACCAGGAAGTAATTGGACTGTTTGTTTTTCTTGTTTAGCCTTGCAACCTAGCAGGCACAATACTAAAACTACTGTGATTAAAATTTTATTCATATTTTTATTGTAAGATTGTTTGGTTTAAAAAGCGTACCGTAGCCCGATAAACACCTTGCCAATCCTTAGAGCGCAAATCACATGCAATAACATGATCACCACTTTCTGGAAAGGCTATTTTTGTTTTTTTATTTTCAGGGGTTCCTAAAGAGTTATACATTGTATGCATGGCAGAAACGGAAACGACTTGGTCCTGTTCTTTTTCGTTTTTATAATAATAGCCCAAGAAAACCGGACACTTGACATTTGTAAATGTAGTTTCAGTCATGTTTTGCTTAAGCATAGTGATTAAGGAAACATAGCCATTGATGTGGTAATTGGTAGACCAGTACTTAGCTTGTTCCTCTGGGCGGTTTTGTGTTTGCATATCGCCACCGATGGTTGCTTTGAATTTCTCTCTACCACCAGGCAGAATAATACCCGCCATAGCAGGATTAAATAAATCGACAAAAGGCGAATAGAGGATCAATCCCGAGATGCTAGGATCTTCGGATGCCAATTTCAAGCTTAAAGTTCCCCCTGTGGAGGTGCTGACCAAAATTACTTTTTCTCCCAGTTTTTTCCCAATTTCTAATGCTAGTTTTGCAGAGGCAATATAGTTTTCAGGCGTAAGAAATTCAAAGGTATTTTTACGATAAATACCATGTTCCTCTAAACGCGAGAGGTAGATGTTGGCTTTGTATTGTGTAGAAAGCATTTTTAAAACCGGTTCTCCTTCACGGTGACTAGCGCCAAAACCATGCAAATAAACAAAAGCAACAGCTGTTTTTTTGTTTTCATACCCATCAGCCCATATTATTTTAGCCGCATTGTTTGGCTTGATTCCAATTACTTTGGCCTCTGTAGTAGCGAGATAGGAATCTAAGCTGGATATTTCTACTGTGCTTATTCCTACTTGGCTAAAAATAGAAGTACAAAAAAAGAGTGCTGCAAGTAGTGTGTTTATTGTTTTTTTCATTTTTGTTAAAATTTAACAGCCATTTGTACACCATAGAACTGAGGTGCACCAGCTATAAAAGTTGGTATTCCAAAAGCACCACCGGTATTTCCGGCATCAATAATATACTTTTTGTCAAAAAGATTAGTCATGAATAATCCTATTTCGTATTTTTTTCTAATGGTTAATCCTGTTCTGATATTCAAAAGACCATACCCTGCTTGTGAAATATTAGGTAAATTTGTTTCTTCAAAAAACACTTTCGATTTGTATGTATAGCTTGGTCTAAGGTAAAGGTCTAAGATAGTGTTTACAGATGGATTGTAATTAAAACCAACAGAAAAGGAATGTTTTGGAGTCAATCGAAAAGTATTTCCCGCCAATTGTTGTTGGTTTCCGTCTGAATCCGTTTCATCAAAGGCAGCATCGATGTACGCATAATTGACAAAGAAAGAACTGTTTTTTGTAAACTGATATTGCAAGGCCGTTTCAAAACCAAAAGTTGAGGCAGAACCGCTGTCATTTGGCTGAATCACTAAACCATTCTGTTCGTCTAATCGTGCGATAGTCGTTTGAAAATTGCTGTAATCGTATATAAAAGCATTGATGTCAAATTGCAATCGGTTGTTTAGGAAGAGAGATTTGGCGCCAAATTCATAAGACCATACCGTTTCATCCGATAATACATTAACAGTTTTCGCGGTAACATTAATTACGTTAGGTCTTCGGCCTCTGGCAACATTCCCAAAAAGAGTAATGTGGTCCGTTATATCATAATTTATAGCAAATCGTCCAACAGCAGAGGTGAAGGTTTCGCTGGCAGTACGTTTTCCATTTGTAGGAGCAAATAAGTTGTTAGGAAAAACTCCTAAAAAATTACCCAATACACCAGGCTGATCTGCATTTTGAACCTCTAAACCGGCATTACTATTTTCTAAAGTAGCTCTTACACCCAAAGTAAAAGTCAATTTATCAGTTAAATCATAAGAGGCATCTGCGAAGATATCTCCAGAATAATTCTCTCCAAAATTGGTTGATTTTTCTTTGTTGAAAGCTAAAAGCGGAGCTCCTGCCAATGGACCAAAAGCAGGGTCGTTTGGGATATTTGGGTATAAGGTAGGAACGCCATTAACGATTAGTGTGTTTCTAGCTGCCAATAAGGCAAAATAACTTTGTTCATTTACTTCAAAAGGAACCGCTTGAGATCCTTTTTCATAAAAAACATTTGCTCCAACGAAACCGGATAATTTATTTTTATCATTAAAATTAAATCTCATTTCTTGGCTGAATTGTTTTCCTTCAGCAATTTCTCTAAAGTAAAGCACTGGAGCTGCCGTACCATCGGCATCAAAAGCTTCATCTGATTTAAATTCTCTGTAAGCTGTGGTGGCGGTCATATCCCAATTAGGATTGATTTCAGATTTCAATATCGCTGTAAGACCATAAACTTTTCTGTCGATTCCCAATTCGGTTCCTCTTTCTAAGTCCGCAAAGGTATTTGGGTTGGTTGTTCCACCTAAAGGGGCATAAGTTCCGCTTTTGAAACCCGTTCCCGGAGGAGTGTCCTGTTGCCAGTTTGCAATTAAATCTAAACTGGTTTTATCACTCATTAAATATTTTAAGGAAGTTCTAAAAGCTAGCGTTTCTTTACCATTCAAGTTGCCTCCAGATCTGTTTTCTATAAAACCATCCCTTTTACTCAGGATTCCGGCTACTCTTACAAATAGTTTGTCCTTAATAAGGGGAGTGTTTGCAAACCCATTCACTGAGAATTGGTTATAATTACCCGTTCCTATTTTTAGTTCTCCTGAATTTTCGTTTTTAGCTTTGTTTTGAATAATATGCATGGCACCAATTTGTGCACCTCTGCCAAAAAGAGTTCCCTGAGGGCCTTTTAGAACTTCAACGCGTTCAATGTCAAATAACTCTACTACAGATCCTCTGGATTTACTGATGGAAACGCCATCTTGAAAAATTGAAACGCGTGGTTCTACTCGAGAATCCCCACTATCACTGGTAATTCCTCTAATAACGATACCAGGATTATTTACACTTTGAATCTGGATTTGTAATCCAGGAACATAATCTGAAAAAGCATCATATTCTGAAATCCCTAAATTTTCAATAAATTTCCCCCCATAAGAGGTAATGGCGATGGGAACATCTTTATTTAATTGTTCTCTTTTTTGGGCGGTAACAATAATACCATCTAATTGAAAGGAACTTTCTTTTAAAATAAAATTTTGTGTTGTTTCGGATTGGTTTAAGGAGATTGAAATTTTTTGGCTTTCGTAACCAAGATAGGCCACTTGAATTGTGTAAGTGCCGAATTTTATATTTTGCAATTGGTAACTTCCAGCAATATCAGTTATCGTGTTCTTAGATATGGTATTAATATTGATTGATGCACCAATAAGAGGTTTGCCTGATTCGTCTGTAATAATTCCATTTAAAGTGCTGTTTTCTTGTGCTTTAATAGTAAAAAACCATAGTGTACTCAATAAAATAAAATAGTAATTAACTTTCATTTTTTTTATATGTTTATGTTTAAATTTATTAAAGTAAAGATATTTTTAAGGTGTTAAGTCAAAACTCGTTGTCCGTTACTATTGTGTTAACGGATCCGGTGATCAGGTTATTAAAAGGTATAATAATTGGTCAGTCTGTTTTAAGAAGGTTAAATTATAAACGGTTAAAAAAAAATATTCATAATAAAAACCAATCGCAATTCGTTATAAAGATCAGAATGCAATACATTTGAATTATTAAAATAAAACCACAATGCGTAAAATTTCTTGGCTTTTCTGTAGTTTCTTCATTAGTAGCACTATCAGTATTTCGGCACAAAAATCAACTATTTATACCCACGATTTAAAGGATTTCAACAAAGCGGTTTCGTTGTTTAACGAAGAACAATATGCATCGGCACAAATTATTTTTAATAAAGTAAAAGAATCCGCCGGCACCGATGAATTAAAATCAGATTGTGCCTATTATGTGGCAAATTGCGCCATTCGTACTAATCAATCCAATGCAGATCAGATGATGGAACGCTTTGTTTCGGATTATCCTACGAGTGTCAAACAAAATCAAGCGTATATCGAGGTGGCACAGTATCATTTTAGTTTGGGAAATTATCCCCAAGCCCTGCAATGGTTTGACAAAGTGGATGAAAGGAATCTGAGCAGAAAGGAACAAGACCAGTTTAATTTTCAAAAAGGGTATAGTTTTTTTAATGCCAAAAAGAAAAAAGAGGCAACTGTTTATTTTAATAAAGTGGTGAATGCTCCTGAATATGGTTCGCAAGCTAAATATTACTTGGGATTTATGGCTTATGAAGGAGATGATTATAAGCAAGCGACAAAATATTTTGACGCCGTTTCCGGAGAAGAAAAATACAAGGAAAAACTGTCTTATTATCAGGCGGATATGAATTTTAAATTAGGAAATTTCCAAAACGCAATTGATTTAGGGGAAAAAGCAATGGCCAAATCAAATCCTTTAGAAAAATCGGAACTTAATAAAATCATTGGCGAAAGCTATTTTAATTTAAAAAAATACGATACCGCAATTCCCTATTTAGTTGCTTATCAAGGTAAAAAAGGAAGATGGAATAATACGGATTTTTACCAATTAGGATATGCGTATTACAAACAAAAAGACTACGAAAATGCCATTTCTCAGTTCAATAAAATCATAGGTGGGAAAGATTTTGTTGCACAAAACGCCTATTATCATTTGGGGGAAAGTTACCTCAATACAAACAAGAAACAGCAAGCTTTAAATGCTTTCAAAAATGCGTCGGAAATGTCATTTGACGAAGCAATACAGGAAGATGCGGGTTTGAATTACGCTAAATTAAGCTATGAACTTGGAAATTCCTATCAAAGTGTGCCTGCAATTTTGCATGCTTTTTTGAAGAAATACCCCAATAATGCCAACCGTTCAGAAATAGAAAGACTCTTGATTGATTCTTATATTTCTTCTAAAAACTATAAAGAGGCCTTAGTAATATTGGAAAAAAACAGATCCCCTGAAAACAAATTAGCGTACCAGAAAGTTACTTTTTTCAATGGGTTAGAATTGTATACAGACGGTGATTATCCGGAAGCCTTGACTATGTTTACGCAGTCTATGAACGAACAGAAAGATCCGTATTTTACTGCCAGAGCGGCTTTCTGGAAAGCAGAAACAGAATATGTTTTGAATGATTTTAAAAATGCGTTGTTGAGTTTCAAACAATTTGCAGGCTTTGCACAAGCCTTAAAAACTCCTGAATATAAAAATCACAATTACACGATTGCGTATGCTTATTTCAAATTGAAAGAGTACGATCAGGCAGGAAATTATTTCGAAAATCAGATTGAAAAAGCACCAGAGGATAAAGTGCGTTTGAATGATTCGTATTTGCGTTTGGCAGATTGTCGTTTTGTAACCTCAAAATACGGTCCCGCAATGGATGCGTACTCTAAAGTGATAGCCTCTAAAAGTGTCGATGCGGATTATGCGTATTTTCAAAAAGCAATTTCCTATGGATTTATGGATAAAAACGATAAAAAAATAGAAGAATTGAATGCTTTTTTACAATTGTATCCAAAATCGGGTTACCGAGATGATGCTTTATTTGAACTAGGGAATACGTATGTTGCCGAAAATAAAAATGATTTAGCTTTAAAAGCGTATGAGCAACTGAATACAGAATTCAAAAAGAGTTCTTTTGCCTCAAAATCTATTTTGCGCCAGGGATTAATTTATTTTAATTCAGACAGGAATGATCAGGCAGTAGTGAAGTTTAAGAAAGTAGCGGCTGAATTTCCTCGGTCTCCGGAGGCATTAGAAGCAGTAGCTGCAGCCCGATTAATTTACGTAGATATGGGCAGAGTAGATGAATATGCAACTTGGGTACGTACCCTAGATTTTGTGGCTGTCACGGATGCAGAGCTGGATAATGATACATTTGAAGCTGCCGAAAAACAATTTCAACAAAACAATACCAAACAGGCAATTACAGGTTTTAGTGGGTATTTAAGTCAGTTTTCCCCAGGAATACACGCCTTGAAGGCTAATTATTACCTGGCGCAATTGTATTTTTCTGAAGGATCTGAAAGCAAATCAATTCCTAATTATGAATTTGTAATAGCCCAATCCAGAAGTGAATTTACGGAGCCATCTTTAGTGCGTTTGGCACAGTTTTTTCTGAAAAATAAGGAATATGACAAAGCAATTCCGGTATTGTCCCGTCTAGAAAACGAAGCAGATGTTTCTCAGAATAAAACATTTGCACAATCCAATCTGATGAAATGTTTTTATGAAAATAAGGACTATCCAAATTCAGTAGTGTACGCGGAGAAAGTCTTAATGAATCCAAAGACTGATGATAATGTCAAAAGTGATGCGCAAATTATCATTGCACGCGCAGCAATGCAAACTGGTGATGAAGCCATTGCACGAGCGGCTTATGCCAAAGTAATGACAATTGCTAAGGGGGAATTAGCGGCCGAAGCCCTGTACTACGATGCTTATTTTAAAAATAAAGAAGAAAATTTTGAAGCTTCTAATGTTGCCGTTCAAAAATTAGCCGAAAATTATGCGAGCTATAAGTATTTTGGAGCCAAAGGATTAGTCTTAATGGCGAAAAATTTTTACGGACTCAAAGACAGCTATCAGGCGACTTACATTTTAGAAAACGTCATTCAGAATTTTACTGATTTTCAGGATGTAGTTTCAGAGGCACAAACTGAATTAGACAGAATTAAAGCGGAAGAGTCCAAAACAAATGCATCGATAACTAAATAAAGCTGCGAGTGGAAGTTAGAAAAACAACCAAAATCAACGCGAAAAAATAACTGAAAACAAAAAAAACATACGGAATGAATCTACCTTTTTACATCGTTGATGTTTTTGCAGAGAATAAATATACAGGCAATCAACTCGCGGTTTTTTTAGGTGCTGATTCCTTGAGCGACCAGCAGCTGCAGACAATTGCCCGCGAAATCAACTTTGCCGAAAGCACCTTTATTACTAAGCTTCAACCGGAGAATAAAACTGCTGCAATTAGGATTTTCACACCAGACCACGAAATGAAGTTTGCAGGCCATCCAATCATAGGAACATCATGGGTTTTGATGCATAAAATATTTGAGAATAAACCTGAAAAGATTTCGCTGTCGGTTCCAATTGGTGAAATTCCGGTACATCAATCGGGAGATTTGGTTTGGCTACAGGCGGCTCAACCGGAGTTTTTGAATACTTTTTTAACGGAAGATTTTTTATCCTTCAGCAATTTAAGCAAAGCTGATTTTGAGGATAAATTTCCCATTCAGGAAGTGACTACAGGAAGCGCTTTTGTGATTGTTCCTATTAAAAGTAAAAAGGCACTAGAGCATTTGATTCTTGATAAGGATAAAATGAACGAATGGTTGCATGCACATTGCAAAACCAGTCATAGAGCGTTGTATTTTTATTGTTTGGCAGAAAAAAAGCTGAGTAGCAGGATGTTTTGTATTGAAGCGAATCAGCTTATAGAAGACGCGGCTACGGGAAGTGCGAGCACGTGTTTACAGGCTTTTCTTTTAAAATATCACTCGCCGGAAATTCAAATGATTAATCATCAGGGCGATTTTATAAACAGAGCCTCTCAGATTTATTTTGATGGAAAATTAGCTGAAAATCAGTTTGATATTAAAATTGGAGGAAAAACACAATACCTCGCAAAAGGAGAATGGGAAGTGTAACGTACCGGTTAAAAATGCAGTAGTAAAAAAAGTAGCAGTAGGAAGTTAGCAGTAAAAAAATAAAACATGACATTTAAAAACAAAGTAATATCGGTTATAAATAATAGCGTAACGTTTTCGGATCCGTTCCCTTTAGGGAGCGTTGGGTTGGGGATTTTATTTCTTTTCGTTTCTCAAGTTTCATTTGCACAAAAGAAAGAGCAAATAGGTACCGAGACCGTAAATGTAGTCAAACCCTACACACCAACCATATTAGATGCTTTCAAAGTGAAGGAAACACCGTTGCTGGACGAAGAAGATAACACAAAAAAGGAAACCGTAAAGTATACTATTTTCTCTTTCCCGGTAGCATCAACTTTCACGCCGTCTAAAGGAAAAGCAGCAGGCGTAGAGAAAGAAAAAGAATCCGTTTTGTTTCAAAACTACGCCACATTTGGTGTAGGGAATTACGGAACCTTTGTAGGGGAATTATATGTGAATCAAGACCTTAATGCTACGGATTATATTGGTGGCATGTTTCGGCATCACTCCTCCCAAGGGGGTATTGAAAAGGTGATTCTGGACGATCGTTTTTATGACACTTCGATTGATTTGATGTATGGATCAAATCGAAAAGAAGTTTCATGGAATCTGGATTTAGGATATCAAAACCAAACGTACAATTGGTATGGATTACCGGCTGATTTTGGTACTACGCTGGCGCCTCAGGACAGAGCAATCTTGATCAGTGGAATCAGGCCGCAGCAATCCTACAGTACGCTGACGTTAGGAGGGAATGTAGCCTTTAACGAAAGTTTTTTTAATAAAATGAGTCTGAAATTTAATCATTTTTCTGATATTTTTGATTCTTCAGAAAATAGGTTTTACGCCAAGCCAACTGTAGAATTTGATGTGATGGATAGTGCTGTAAAAACGGACTTAATCGTAGATTATGTTGGTGGAAGTTTCAATAATAATTATTTAAATACCAATACAGAACCAATCAAATACGGTTTTACAAATCTGGGAATTGCACCTAGTTTTGTGATGCAGGAGGAGGATTGGACACTGAATATTGGTGCCGCATTTATATATAGCATGGACAATCAAAACAGCAATAATAAATTTTTTGTGTATCCAAAATTTAACGCTTCCTATAATGTTGTTGGTGATTTGATGATTTTTTATGCGGGAGCCGAAGGAAATTTAAAACAAAACTCGTACCAGGACTTTGTAGATGAAAATCCTTTTTTGTCACCAACACTCGCTATTGCACCTACGGATCAGCAGTATGATGTTTTTGCAGGATTAAAAGGGAAATTGACTAATAATATGAGTTATAATATAAGAGGTTCATATATTAATGAGCGCAATAAGGCGTTGTTTAAAAGCAATGATTATAATGAAAATGCAACCAATCAGGACTATGCTTTTGGGAATTCTTTTCAAGTGGTGTATGACGATATGAGAACGTTGAATTTTTATGGAGAAGTAAAAGCTGATTTTTCTAAGAACGTGACTTTTGGAATCAACGGAAGCTTTAGCAGTTTTACAAATGATTTTCAACAAGAAGCGTGGAATTTGCCGGCTATAAAATTAAATTCAAGCTTGGATGTTAACATAACAGAGAAGTGGTTTGCTGGTACAAATGTGTTCTATGTGGGCGAGCGAAAAGATTTTCAGGTTAATACCAATGTGGTGACTAACGCTGCGCCTGTAACTTTGAAGTCTTATTTTGATGTCAATGCAAATGTTGGTTACAAATATAGCGACCGATTGACTGCTTTTGCCAGAGCCAATAATATCACTAATAATGCCTACCAAAAATGGCAAAATTATCCAGTGCAGGGATTTCAGGTGATTTTAGGCGTGAACTATAAATTTGATTTTTAATCCCTATCCCAGCCCTCCCCGAAGGAGAAGGAGCCGAAAAGTAAAACAATCTTCGCTTTTTTTATTTAAAAACTTTGAATGCCCGACAGGGTTTTGAACCCTGTCAGGCATGTAAATCTACTTATGACTTTCAAACAAAAAATACATACCCATTACCTGCAATTAGTTCAGGATCGAATCGATGTTTTCAAAGACATGATTGTGGCACTTACCGAAGATTCTAAAAACGATGCTAAAGGTTCAGCCGGAGATAAACATGAAACCGCTTTGTCTATGATGCACATTGAGCAGGAAAAACTCAATCGTAAATTGAGAGAAGTACTGGACCAAAAAACAGTTTTGGATAAAATTGATGCTGGCACAGTTGCCGAAACCATTATTGTGGGGAGCTTGGTAAAAGCGAACGGAATCTATTTGTACCTGAGTGTGGCACTTCCTAAAATCAATGTCGAAGGAATCAATATTATCGCATTATCACCACAATCTCCTTTGGGAAATAAACTCATGGGAAATCAAGAAGGATTTACTTTTGAGATAAATGGTACGAAGTATTTGGTTGAGGATATTAAATAAAAATCCGTTATTTACATCCGTCTCATTTGCGTCCCATTTTACAATCCGCAACTTCAATTCTATTTTTAGCACCTTTCCATTACGGTTTAAACGTAAATTCTATTTTTTAGTTATAAATTATAACTAAAAAGAGTATTTGCGTTTTTCAATTAGAACTATAACTCCATCTTTGCCCTATCAAAATGAACAAAGCAGGTTTCTTTCATAACTTGACTCGAGAGTTTTACTCGAACAGGCGAAGCAAACCTTAAACTTTAAACAAAAAAATTATGTGCGGAATAGTATGTGCCTTTGATTTAAAACAAAAAGCGGAAGTTTTAAGACCGCAAGTATTAGAAATGTCTAAAATTATCCGTCATCGTGGACCGGACTGGAGTGGAATTTTTAGTAATGAAAAAGCCATTTTGTCTCACGAACGTTTGGCAATCGTTGATCCTGCTTCAGGGAAACAACCGTTGTTCAGTGAAGACAAACAACTTGTTTTAGCGGCAAATGGTGAAATTTACAACCACAGAGAATTACGTAAACAATTTGAGGGTAAATATAACTTTCAAACCGAAAGTGACTGCGAAGTAATTCTAGCACTTTACAAAGAAAAAGGGCCTCATTTTATAGATGAAATGAATGGGATTTTTGGATTTGCTATTTATGATGTCGAAAAAGACGAGTATTTTGTTGCTCGGGATCACATGGGAATTATTCCATTATACATAGGTTGGGATGAACACGGAACTTTTTATGTGGCTTCTGAATTGAAAGCATTAGAAGGCTATTGTACTAAAATTCAATTGTTTCCTCCAGGACATTATATGTCAAGTAAAGATGGCGAATTTGTACAATGGTACAAAAGAGAATGGACAGATTATGATGCTGTAAAAGACAACGTAACCAGCATTGACGAAATTAAAGTGGCTTTAGAAGCAGCGGTTCACAGACAACTAATGAGCGATGTGCCTTATGGTGTCTTGCTTTCTGGAGGTTTAGATTCTTCTATTACTTCGGCTGTCGCCAAAAAATATGCGCAAAAACGTATTGAATCCGGAGATGTTGCCGATGCTTGGTATCCGCAATTGCACTCTTTCTCGGTAGGATTAGATGGTTCTCCAGATTTAGCTGCGGCGCAAATAGTTGCGGATCATATTGGAACCATTCACCACGAAATTAAATTCACTATTCAAGAAGGGTTAGATGCAATTAAAGATGTAATTTACAACTTAGAAACGTATGATGTGACTACAATAAGGGCGTCGACACCAATGTGGTTGATGGCAAGAGTTATTAAATCTATGGGTATCAAAATGGTGTTATCAGGTGAAGGAGCAGATGAACTTTTTGGAGGATATTTGTATTTTCACAAAGCGCCAAACGCGAGAGAATTTCACGAAGAAAACGTACGTAAATTAGGTAAATTACACATGTACGATTGTTTACGAGCGAACAAAAGTTTAGCAGCATGGGGAATTGAAGGACGTGTGCCATTTTTAGATAAAGAATTTATGGATGTGGCGATGCGCGTTAATCCACAAGATAAAATGATCAATGCAGAACATCCTATGGAAAAGTGGGTGGTTCGTAAAGCTTTTGAAGAGATGTTGCCGCCAAGTGTAGCTTGGAGACAAAAAGAACAATTTAGTGATGGTGTAGGTTATGGGTGGATTGATACATTAAAAGAAGTTGTAGCTGTTGAAATTTCGGATGAACAATTAGCAAATGCTAAATATAAATTTCCGTTGCAAACTCCTACTTCAAAAGAGGAATATTATTACCGTTCTATTTTTCATGAGCATTTTCCAAGTGATGCCGCCGCTTTGTGTGTGCCGCAAGAAGCAAGTGTGGCGTGTAGTACAAAAATTGCATTGGAATGGGATGAAGCGTTCAAAAACATGAATGATCCGTCTGGAAGAGCGGTGGCAAGTGTGCATGATGATGCGTATGCAAAAGCATAAATACAATTAATTAAGATTTTATAAATAGATAAAACGCTCTCCATTTTGAGAGCGTTTTTTATGAGAAATATATTTCGAGAGCAGTTTAGAATTTGAAAAAACATTATAATTACACATTGTCTAAAATAATTAGGAGGAGTTCTTTATATTAGCAAAACTAAAATGTTTATTATGAGATATATTACTTTATTCTTTGTTTTATTTTTATTGATTTCGTGTGATCAAAAAAATAAGATTTCCGTTGATACCATTATTACCGGTGCCACTATTTACACGGTCAATAACTCCTTTGAGAAAGCTTCGGCTATGGCAATCGATGAAGGTAAAATTATCGCTATTGGGACTAATGGTGAAATTTCAAAACAATATGAATCCAAGAATACGATAGATGCGAAAGGCAAATTCATTTATCCAGGCCTGATTGATGCACATTGCCATTTTTATAGCTATGGATTGAGCTTGCAGGAATCGGATTTGCGCGGTACCAAAAGCATGAACGAAATAATTTCCCGTTTAAAGGCTTTTCAAAAAGATAAAAATCCAACCTTTATTGTGGGTAATGGTTGGGATCAAAACGATTGGAAAGTCAAAAAATATCCAACAAAAGCAGATTTAGATGTTGCGTTTCCTGATATTCCTGTAGTTTTAAATCGAATCGACGGTCATGCCATTATTGTGAATAGTAAAGCTTTGAAGTTAGCAGGAATCACAAAGGATACGAAAGCTGATGGTGGTCAGATCGAAATTGCAAACGGGGAGCCAACGGGAATTTTAGTAGACAATCCAATGGAATTAGTGTTCAAAATAATTCCAAAACCAACTCGTAAAACACAAATAGCCGCTTTGCTTGATGCCGAAAAAGTGATGTTTGATTACGGATTGACGACCGTAAATGATGCAGGATTGGATCCGGATATTATTCACTTGATGGATAGTTTGCAAAAGGCAAAAGTGATGAAGCTTAATGTATATGCAATGATTACTGCAAATCAAAAAAACATTGATTTATACTTAAAAAAAGGAATTTATAAAACAGATAATCTAAATGTGCGTTCCTTTAAAATGTATGGTGATGGTGCTTTGGGTTCGCGTGGCGCGTGCATGCACAAACCGTATTCCGACAAGCCAGGCGAATATGGCGCTTTGTTGGCACCAATTTCTGGATTAAGCGATGTAGCTAGACAAATTGCAGCTTCAAATTTTCAGTTGAATACACATGCCATTGGCGATTCAGCAAATACGGTGATTTTGAAAATTTACAGAGAAGTTTTGACAGGCACAAAAGACCGAAGATGGAAAATTGAGCACGCTCAAGTTTTGCGTGAAGCGGATTTTGACTATTTCAAATTTGGAATTATTCCTTCGGTTCAACCTACGCATGCCACATCTGATATGTATTGGGCTGAAGACAGATTGGGAAAAGCAAGATTGAAAAATGCATATGCTTATAAAAAATTACTTCAAAAAGCTGGAATGGTAGCTCTTGGAACTGATTTCCCAGTAGAGGAAGTGAATCCGATGCTTACTTTTCATGCTGCTGTAGCCAGAAAAGACAGTAAGGAATATCCAAAAGGTGGTTTCCAAATGGAAAATGCGTTGACCAGAGCCGAAACGTTAAGAGGAATGACTATTTGGGCTGCCTATTCTAATTTTGAAGAAAAAGAAAAAGGAAGTCTGGAAGTAGGAAAATGGGCTGATTTTGTGATGTTTGACCAGGATTTAATTATGGTGAAAGAGAATATGATAGTAAAAATGAAACCAAGTAATACCTATTTAAAAGGTCAAAAAGTCAAATAATTAAACGGATGCGTTTATGAGTTATAGTTATTATAGTAGGTTTGGTTTTTCTGATAATTAAATTACATTTTTGATGTTAAACGTATTTTTTTGTTTTAAATAGTAACTAAATATCATAATTGTGTTTTGTATTTGTAACTGCTATTGCATATTTGTCGACTTAGAATTGGGAAAAAATAAAAATATAGAGTTATGTGCGGAATATTAGCCATTATCGGAAGAGGAAAAGAGGAACAATTGTTTGGAGCACTTTCAAAAAGAATGACGCATCGTGGTCCGGATGAAAGTGATTTACATGTTACTGAAAAAGGGCATATTTTAAGTCACGAACGATTGTCTATAATTGATTTACATTCTGGAAAACAACCGATACAAGGCACAAAAACGGCCTATATGGTTCATAATGGCGAAATATACAATCATCAGGAATTGAGAGATGGTGTGTTGAAAAGGCATGCTTTTAGAACCAAATCAGATTCAGAGGTTATTGTGCATTTGTACGAAGAGTTTGGATACGATTTTTGCAATATGCTGGATGGCGACTGGGCTTTTGTGGTAGTAGATGGCGATGATTTTATTGCCGGCAGAGATCCAATGGGTGTGAAACCGTTGTATTATGGTTTGGACGAAAGAGGAAGGATCTATTTTTCCTCCGAAATGAAACCTATTGCGGATCAGTGTAAAACATTTTCTACTTTTCCTCCGGGACATTATTATACTCAAAAAACAGGTTTTGTGAAATATTACAAACCGGAATATGAAGATTATTTAAAAGCCGACCAAGAATTAGATTTGGATTTAATCAGGGAAACGTTGACTGAAGCAACTCGTAAGCGTTTAATGAGCGATGTACCCATTGGAGTGTTGCTTTCAGGAGGATTGGATTCTTCATTAACATCAGCAATTGCTTCTAGGTTATTGGCGGAAAGCGGCAAAAAATTACAATCATTTTCTATTGGATTAAATGCGGATGCGCCAGATGCTGCGGCTGCCAGAAAAGTAGCGGAATTTTTAGGGACTGAACATCATGAAATTCATTTTACTGTTGCAGAAGGAATAAAAATCTTAGATAAATTAATCTGGCATTTAGAAACGTATGACGTGACTTCGGTTAGAGCAAGTACACCAATGTATTTCTTGTCGAAAGCAATTACGGATTTAGGTGTAAAAGTGGTGCTCTCAGGCGAAGGAGCCGATGAGATTTTTGGGGGATATTTGTATTTTAGAAATGCACCTTCGGCGGAGGATTTCCAAAAGGAAACTATTGAAAGAGTACAGAAATTGTTTACCGCCGATTTGTTAAGAGCGGACAAATCAACGATGGCGCACGGATTAGAAACCAGAGTTCCGTTTTTAGACAAAGCGTTTTTGGATGTGTCAATTCGCATCAAAGCAGAAGAAAAGATGCCTAAAACGTACGATGGAAAAGAAAAATACATTTTAAGAAAAGCATTTGATACGCCAGACAATCCGTATCTGCCTGAAGAGGTTTTGTGGAGACAAAAAGAACAATTTTCGGATGGAGTAGGATACAATTGGATTGATGAATTAATTGATTATTGTGCTACGCAAGTTACGGATGAGCAATTAGCTGGAGCTGTAGCTGAATTTCCGTATAATTCTCCTACAACTAAAGAAGCGTATTTTTACAGGTCGGTATTTAATAAATATTATCCGCAAGTAAGTGCGGCACAAACGGTTAGGAAGTGGATTCCAAAATGGCAGGAAAACCTTGATCCAAGCGGAAGAGCGAATGCGGCACACGTTCAGGCAGATACTGAAATTGCCAAAATAGGAGTTGTAGTTTGAAACAATAATTTAAATTTTTTATAAATGAAGAACGCTCTCAATTTTGAGAGCGTTTTTTTGTAATTATATGAACAAATGTTAATAACTTAAGGGCTTTAAAAGGGAATTTAACGGTTATATAATTTGCGTTTTTATATATTTGCGTGTTAGACAAAAAGTACATTTTTTTTAGAATAAAATATATATGAGCGAAGAAATCAAGAAGGACAGTTATTCAGCAGATAGTATTCAGGCATTAGAAGGAATGGAACACGTAAGGATGCGTCCTTCGATGTATATTGGAGATGTGGGAGTTCGAGGTCTGCATCATTTAGTGTATGAGGTTGTGGATAACTCTATTGATGAGGCAATGGGAGGCCATTGTGATACCATAATAGTTGATATTAATGAAGATGGATCCGTTTCTGTTGAAGATAATGGGCGTGGTATTCCGGTAGGAATTCATAAAAAAGAAGGGGTTTCAGCATTAGAGGTTGTAATGACCAAGATTGGTGCCGGAGGAAAATTTGACAAAGATTCGTATAAAGTTTCCGGTGGTCTTCACGGTGTAGGGGTTTCGGTGGTAAATGCATTGTCAAACCATTTGAGAGCTACAGTTCACAGTAGTGATGGTAAAATATACGAACAAGAATACGAAAAAGGGAAAGCATTATACCCGGTTAAGCAAATTGGAGAAACGACTAAGAGAGGGACAATTGTTACTTTTTATCCGGATCCAAGCATATTTACCCAAACTATTGAGTATTCGTATGATACTTTATCGGCTCGTATGCGTGAATTATCTTATTTGAATAAAGGAATCACGATTACATTTACGGATAAAAGAGAATTTGATAAAGACGGAAATTTTGTTTCAGAAGTATTTCATTCTGACGAAGGTTTAAAAGAATACATCCGTTACTTAGATGGGAACCGTGAGCCAATTATTGCGCACGTAATTTCTATGGATCATGAAAAAGGAGAAATTCCGGTAGAGGTGGCGTTAATTTACAATACCAGCTATACGGAAAATATTTTCTCGTATGTGAATAATATCAATACGCATGAGGGAGGAACGCACTTGCAAGGTTTTAGAACCGGTCTTACAAGATCGTTAAAGAAATACGCGGATGCTTCTGGAATGTTAGACAAATTGAAATTTGATATTTCAGGAGACGATTTCCGGGAAGGATTGACCGCTATTATTTCGGTAAAAGTGCAGGAGCCACAATTTGAAGGACAAACGAAAACGAAACTTGGGAACAGAGAAGTTGTTTCTCCTGTAAGTCAAGCGGTAAGTGAGATGATTGAAAACTATTTGGAAGAAAATCCAAATGATGCCCGTATCATTGTTCAAAAAGTTATTCTTGCAGCACAAGCACGTCACGCAGCCAAAAAAGCACGTGAAATGGTACAACGCAAAACCGTAATGGGTGGCGGTGGATTGCCAGGAAAATTATCAGATTGTTCAGAACAGGATCCAGCAAAATGTGAAGTATACCTTGTCGAGGGAGATTCGGCGGGAGGAACCGCAAAACAAGGTCGTGATCGTGCGTTTCAAGCTATTTTACCTTTGCGTGGTAAGATTTTGAACGTAGAAAAAGCAATGCATCACAAGGTTTTTGAAAACGAAGAGATTCGAAATATATTTACTGCGCTAGGCGTTACAATAGGAACTGCCGAAGACAGCAAAGCATTGAATATCGAAAAATTACGCTACCACAAAGTAATCATTATGTGTGATGCCGATGTCGATGGTAGTCATATTTCTACTTTAATCTTGACGTTCTTCTTTAGATTTATGAAAGAATTAATCGAACAAGGGCACGTATATATTGCCGCACCGCCTTTGTATTTGGTTAAAAAAGGAAACAAAAAAGAATACGCATGGAATGATTTACAACGTGATCAAGCAAATGAAAGAATGGGCGGAAGTGCAGGAATTCAACGTTATAAAGGTCTTGGAGAGATGAACGCAGAGCAATTATGGGAAACTACAATGGATCCAAGTTTTAGAACATTGCGTCAGGTAACTATTGACAGTTTGGCGGAAGCCGATAGAGTTTTCTCAATGTTAATGGGTGATGAAGTACCACCACGAAGAGAATTTATTGAGAAAAATGCAGTTTACGCAAATATTGATGCGTAACGTAACGTAATCATCCGTTTTTATTCTAATAGAATAACGCAAAAAAAGTAACCAAATTAACAAATAACCGAATAAACTTTAAAATATGAAAGTTACCATTGTAGGAGCAGGAAATGTAGGAGCAACATGTGCGGACGTGATTTCTTATAGAGGAATTGCCAGCGAAGTAGTACTATTGGATATTAGAGAAGGTTTTGCTGAAGGAAAAGCGTTAGATATCATGCAA
This sequence comes from Flavobacterium sp. LS1P28, assembly GCF_003970335.1. Classification (NCBI taxonomy): domain Bacteria; kingdom Pseudomonadati; phylum Bacteroidota; class Flavobacteriia; order Flavobacteriales; family Flavobacteriaceae; genus Flavobacterium; species Flavobacterium sp. LS1P28. Next base: position 147,540 of record NZ_RYDI01000003.1, read on the forward strand.
TGTGCTACCAATACTGGTTTTAATACCAAAGTATCAGGTGTTACCAATGATTATGCTAAAACAGCAGGAAGTGATGTAGTGGTAATTACATCTGGAATTCCAAGAAAACCAGGAATGACTCGGGAAGAATTAATAGGAATTAATGCAGGAATCGTGAAAACGGTTGCTGAAAATGTATTGAAGCATTCACCGGATACTATTATAGTGGTCGTTTCTAATCCTATGGATACCATGACATATTTGGCATTGAAATCTACGGGATTACCAAAAAACAGAATTATTGGGATGGGTGGAGCGTTAGACAGTTCTCGTTTTAGAACGTATTTGTCTTTGGCTTTAGACAAACCGGCCAATGATATTTCAGCAATGGTTATTGGGGGACACGGAGATACTACTATGATTCCTTTGACACGATTAGCATCTTATAACGGAATTCCGGTTTCACAATTTCTATCGGAAGAGGAATTGCAAAAAGTAGCTGCCGATACAATGGTTGGTGGAGCTACACTTACAGGACTGCTTGGAACATCGGCATGGTATGCTCCAGGAGCTTCCGTTGCTTTCTTGGTGGATAGTATTTTAAATGATCAAAAGAAAATGATTGCATGTTCTGTTTTCGTTGAAGGAGAATATGGTCAGGATGATATCTGTATTGGTGTTCCGTGTATTATTGGTAAAAATGGAGTAGAAGAAATTCTTGACATTAAACTAAATGATGCTGAAAAAGCCTTATTTGCTAAAAGTGCAGACGCTGTCAGACAAATGAATGACGCTTTAAAATCGATTTTGGTATAAAAATTTACATATAAAAAAGAGAAGACTGCATCTTTGCAGTCTTTTTCTTGAGATTAATCTATAAATAAATTGGTTAATCTTACCGTTAATTATATATTTGCTCGGTTTAAAAAAAATGAAGTAGCTCGATATATTCTTTTATAATATAAAAAACGAATGTAAAGTGTTCTTTCATAAGGTTTAAAGCAAAAATAAATAAATATAAAATAATTAATTTTCAGTAATAATGCAGAATAAAGGACTTATTAAATTTTTCGCAATTCTATTTGCATTGGTAAGTATTTACCAACTTTCGTTCACTTTTGTCGCGAGCAAAATTAAAAATGATGCGAAATCTTTTGCGGGTGGAAACCCTGATAAAGAAGCTAAATATTTAGATTCTATCGGTAAAGAAAAAGTATTTAGCCTTGGGTTTACTAATTTTACTTATAATGAAGTAAGTGATAAGCAAATCAACAAAGGTCTTGACTTAGAAGGAGGTATTAATGTAATACTTCAAATATCTGTTAAAGACATATTGAAAGGTTTATCGAATAACTCAAAAAATCCGGTTTTTAATAAATCTTTGGCTGATGCAACAGCAAATCTAAAAGGAAATCAAACCTATTTAGATGCATTTTTTAATGCTTTTGAAGCGAATTCAAAAGGGACCGTAAAATTAGCTTCTCCTGATATTTTTGCAAACAGAAGTTTGCAAGGTGAAGGTGGAGTCGATTTTCAAATGACCGATGCTGAGGTCGAAAAAGTAATCAAAAGAAAAGTAGATGAGTCTGTAGAAAGTGCTTTTGGTGTATTGAGAGAGCGTATAGACAAATTTGGTGTTACCCAACCTAATATTCAAAAATTAGGGGAGACGGGAAGAATTCTTGTAGAACTTCCAGGGGCTAAAGATGTAGACAGAATTAAAAGATTATTACAAAGTACCGCTCAACTAGAGTTTTGGGAAACATATAAAATAGAAGAAATTGGTAATTTTTTGATGGCAGCTAACGAGTCATTGAAGAAAACTGAAATCAATATTGCCGAAGTTAAACCCGTTGTGAAAGATTCTTTGAGCGCTTTGCTTTCGGATGGTAAAGATTCAGCTGATGCAAAAAAAGGAAATAATCCTTTATTTGATAAAATCATTGGGCAAGGTGGAGGTCCAGTTTTGGGACTTTTCTCTCCAAAAGATACGGCTGTTGTAAACGGATATTTAAAAAGAGCGGATATTAGAGTTTTATTGGCTGCAGACCAACGGTATGTGAAATTTGTTTGGGGAAAACCTTTGACTATTAAAGACGATAAAGCAAAAGCTGTTGAAGCAGTAGAATTATATGCTTTAAAAGGAAACCGAGACAATGTACCGGCAATGGCTGGTGGTGTGGTTACAGATGCAAGTGATACCTTTGACCAATCAGGTAAACCAGCAGTTTCAATGCAAATGAACGGACAAGGTGCAAAAGCATGGGAAGAATTAACAGGTAGAGCATACACTCAAAAAAGTAATATTGCTATTGTTCTTGATGATGTGGTGTATTCTGCACCAGGAGTTTCAACAGGTCCAATTTCAGGAGGTAGATCTGAAATTTCAGGAGCTTTTGATGTTACAGAAACTAAAGATTTAGCAAATGTATTGAGAGCAGGTAAATTACCGGCTGCCGCAGATATTGTTCAGTCAGAAGTGGTAGGGCCATCCTTAGGTCAGGAAGCAATTGATAACGGGACTAATTCTGCTTTGTTAGGATTGCTTTTAGTGTCACTCTGGATGATGATTTATTACGGCAGAGCAGGTTGGTATGCTAATATTGCATTAGCGGTTAACTTACTTTTCTTATTCGGAATTTTAGCAAGTATTGGTGCAGTTCTTACATTGCCAGGTATTGCAGGTATCGTATTGACAATGGGAACAGCTGTTGATGCGAATATCATTATCTACGAAAGAGCAAAAGAAGAGTTGCGTGCGGGTAAAACACTAGAAGAAGCGGTTAAAACTTCCTACAGCTGGAGAGGAGCAATGTCCTCTATTACGGATGCCAATGTAACGCATATTTTGACCGGAGCTGTATTGTTCATTTTTGGTTCAGGGCCAATTAAGGGGTTTGCTACTACGTTATTAATCGGTATTATAACCTCATTGTTTACTTCAATTTTTATTGCACGAATCTTTATTGACTGGAACATTAGTAAAAAGAACAATTTGACGTTTGTTACTAATTTCTCTAAAAATATGTTTGTCAATTTTAATTTTAATTTCTTAGGAGTTAAAAAATGGACGTATTTATTTTCTAGTATTATTGTTATCATCAGTTTTACGTCATTAGCTATTAATGGTCTTGATGAAGGAGTCGACTTTGTAGGAGGACGAACTTTTCAGGTGCGTTTTGAAAAAGCAATTGAAACTGAAACAGTAAAAGCAGAGCTAGCGGAAGTTTTTGATGGTAGTGCCGAAGTAAAAGTTTTTGGTAGTGATAATCAATTGAAAATTACCACTAAATACAAAGTGGAAGAGCCAGGAATCAAAGCAGACGAAGAAGTAAATAAATTATTGTTTACTACTTTAAAACAACATTTTTCAGCTGATATGACGTATGATAAATTTGTTAATGCTTATGATGGTAAAAAACTCGGTATTTTACAAGCGTCTAAAGTAGGGCCAACAGTTGCTGAAGATATTAAAACCAATGCTTATTGGGCGGTTCTTGGAGCAATGGCAATCGTGTTTTTATATTTGATGATCAGTTATAGAAAATGGCAATACAGTTTAGGAGCGATTGCTGCTGTTGCCCACGATGTTATTTTTGTGTTAGGAATTTATTCATTGTGCTATAAATTTATGCCTTTTGGTATGGAAATCGATCAGCATTTTATTGCTGCGATTCTAACCGTTATTGGGTATTCTATGAATGATACAGTTATTGTATTTGACAGGGTTCGTGAATATTTAGCCGGAAAAACTAAAGGTTCTTTCTCTGAAATCGTAAATCAATCTATTAATACAACGATGTCAAGAACTATCAATACCTCTTTGACGATGATTGTGGTGTTGTTGATCATGTTTATTTTTGGAGGAGAATCTATCAGAGGATTTATATTTGCTATGTTAGTTGGTATCATTGTAGGGACATACTCTTCATTGTTTATTGCAACACCAGTACTTGTAGACACCATCTCAAAAGAAGATAAAGACAGAGTCGAAAAGGCGCATCTAGAAAACTAGAAACAGCTTTTTATACCAATTAAAAAAAGAGATTTAGCGAAAGTTGAATCTCTTTTTTTATTTGTAACTTTAAACATGATTTTAATTCCTTTTTTGAAAACTGTATAATCAGATAAACGAAAATACTAGTAGTTATGCGGATGAAAGTATTAGTTATTTTAGTTTTAGTCCTTTGTATAATTCCATTTTATGCCCAAGAAAAGGCAAGTAAAGTTGATTTGGGTTTTTCGTATGGAATAGGAAATGAATTTAAAAACAGAAATTATACCTTTACAAATCAGTCTTATAAGGTGCAATTTTATTATGTTGTAAAACAAACGAAGAATTTTAAATACGCACTAGTGCTTCAGCCAGAAATTAATTTTGCAAGCCATCAACTCCTAAATATTTATTTTGTGGAGCCTGATGATCCGGATTATATTGCAAAACGGGAGCGCTATACAAAGCTAAAAGATGTAAAAGAGTACGTTCTTAATCTTGGCTTTTTAATGCGAAAACCAGTCTTTAAATCGGCGAGTATTTATGTTTTAGGGAGCATAGGTCCAATGATTATAGATACAGAAACGGAACGACTATCCAAAGGTTTTGCCTTTTCAGATGTTTTAGCGGTAGGATTTACTTTTAGGTTTAAGGGTGTGACTTTAGACGTAAGACCAAATATTCGTCATGTGTCTAATGGGGGATTACAGAAAACCAATGCGGGATATACGACTAAAAACATTGACTTTGGGATCTCCTTTTCGTTATAAAGAAAGCGTTAGCTACTAAGATGCAGCTAACGCTTTTTTTTGTTGTAACGTATTGTTATTTAGTTTGTTATTTCTTTTTCTGACGTAAGAATAAAATACAGTCCTATAAGAATAAAGGGGATACTAAGCCATTGTCCGGTTGAAAATAAACCTAAAGCACTTTCAAAACCGCCTTGACTTTCCTTAACAGATTCTACTATAAAACGGACTGTAAATAAAAGAACCAGGAACATACCAAATATAAATCCGGTATACCTTCTTTTTTCGGTTTTCCAATACAGGAAAAATAAGACTGCAAAAACAAAAATATAACAGAATGCCTCGTACAATTGAGTAGGATGTCTTACCGGAACTTGTTCCAGTAAAGAGACAAATTTAGGGTCGTTCGCAATGGCTGAGTACGCAGCTTGAGGATTGGGTATTTGAGTCGCATTGACCGCGTCCATAGCACTAAAATGGTCTTTCAAGAATTTTATTCCAAAGTCAGAAGTCGTTTTATGACCAATAATCTCCGAATTAAAAAAGTTACCCAATCTGACGAAAATAGCACCGCTTGCAACAGGAATAACCACCCGGTCCAAAATCCATAACTGGGGTTTTTTCAATATATTTTTACTGTAAAAATACATAGCAATAATTATTGATATGGCAGCACCATGACTTGCTAAACCTTGAAAACCTGTGAATTCCCATCCTTTTATAATGTATAAAATCGTTTCGTTTGGATTTTCTCGTATTGGCATAAAAATTTCCAATAAATGATTGCGATAATACTCCCAATCGTAAAAGAAAACGTGACCCAAACGTGCACCAAGTAAGGTCGCTAATACAGTCCAGATAAATAACGAATCTAATTTTTCTATTGATTCCCCTTCACGATCAAAGATATTTTTCATAATATACCAGCCTAATCCAAAAGCAATTACAAACATTAAACTGTAATAACGAATGATAAAAAAGCCTAAATCAATTCCTTCTGATGGATTCCAAACGATGTTTAAAGCGTGTGTCATGTATTGTATTTTATATGTTTGACGTAAAAATAGAGATTAAATGTAAAATTCGTATTAAAAAAGAGAATCTTTATGCGTACATGATTTTTTGGGAACCGGATCATAGCCGGTTTTTCCCCAAGGATGGCAACTAAAAACACGTTTTATACCTAAAAAACCGCCATAAAACAAACCGTGGGTTTGTAAAGCTTCAATCATATACGAGGAGCACGTGGGTTCAAATCTACAAGCCGCAGGTGTAAAGGGTGAAATGGCCACTTGATAGAAACGAACCAATAGTAAAAATGGGTAAATGATGATTTTTGATAACATGATTTTAAAATTAAAACTTCTCTGTTGTTATTCAAAATTATTTTTCAGTTGTAATCGATTTCGGTATTTAGCGGACTAGATACTAAACGAAGTTCCTTCTTTACCATCTTTTAACTGAATTCCTAATACAATCAATTGATCCCTTATTTGATCAGAAAGTGCAAAATTCTTATTGTCGCGAGCTTGTTTTCTCATTTCAATAAGCATATTGACCGTTCCTTCTAACTTCTCGTTATTGCTGTCCGAGACTTTTTCGTCTTCTAATCCTAATACGTCAAACGCAAATGCATGCATTGTTTTTGCAAAATGGTTTAAATCTTCCGCATTCAAGGTCTCTTTTTCATCCTTTAGTAAATTGATAAAACGTACACCTTCAAACAACTGCGCAATCAAAATAGGAGTGTTAAAATCGTCATTCATTGCATCATAACAGGTTTGTTTCCAAGCCGGAATGTCAACGGTGCTTTTTGTGTGAACAGTGATTTCTTTCAACGAATTCATCGCTTCCATCAATCGTTTGTATCCTTTTTCGGCAGCAACAATGGCATCATCAGAAAAATCAAGAATACTTCTGTAATGCGCCTGGAGCATAAAAAATCGTGCTACTGATGCTGAAAAAGCTTTACTTAAAACGGTGTTTTCTCCAGTCAATATTTCTCTTGGCAAAATATTATTTCCCGTAGATTTTGCCATTTTTTTTCCGTTCAAAGTCAACATATTGGCGTGCAGCCAATAATTAACCGGAGTTTGACCGGTACAGGCTTCGTTTTGTGCAATTTCACACTCATGATGCGGGAACTTTAAATCCATTCCGCCACCGTGAATGTCAAAATGATTACCTAAGTATTTAGTGCTCATTGCAGTACATTCTAAATGCCATCCCGGAAATCCATCACTCCACGGCGAAGGCCAACGCATAATATGTTGAGTTTCCGCTTTTTTCCAAAGCGCAAAATCCTGTGGATTTCTCTTGTCACTTTGCCCGTCAAGATCGCGGGTATTGGCTAGCATATCCTCAATGTTTCGGCCACTTAATCTGCCGTAATGATTGGTTTCATTAAATTTTACCACATCAAAATAAACAGAGCCATTGGCTTCATAACCAATTCCTTTTTCAATTATGGTTTTGATAATTTCAATTTGCTCAATAATATGTCCCGTTGCAGTAGGTTCGATACTTGGTGACAAAAAGTTAAAAGCATTCAGAATTTCATGAAAATCAACCGTATAGCGTTGCACTACTTCCATTGGTTCCAGTTGTTCCAGACGTGCTTTTTTGGCAATTTTATCCTCACCTTCATCCACATCGTCCACAATATGCCCCACATCCGTAATGTTTCTAACGTAGCGTACTTTGTATTCTAAATGCAAAAAATACCTAAAAATCACGTCAAAAGACATAAAGGTACGCACATTTCCAAGATGTACATTGCTGTAAACTGTAGGTCCACAAACATACATTCCTACATTTCCTTCATGAATAGGTTTGAAAATTTCTTTTTCTCCTGAAAGAGAATTGTATATTTTTAGATTTTGGCTATTGTATAATGGCATTGTAGATTATTGTTTTCCCCACCCCAGCCCTCCCAAAGGGAAGGGAGTTGAGACGTGAATGCGTTATTAATAATTGTTGTAATCTTGTTCTGATCTTACCAAGCTGGGCTCCCTCTCCTTTGCAGAGGGTCGGGGAGAGGACTAGAACTTAGTTTCTAATTTAATGTAATCTAAAAACTCTCTGCGAGTGACACTATCTTTAAATTTTCCGCCAAATTCAGAGGTTACGGTACTACTTTCAATATCACTGATTCCTCTTGAATTTACACAAAGGTGCTTGGCATCGATTACACAGGCTACATCTTCTGTACCTAATGCGATTTGTAATTCCTGAACAATTTGCATGGTTAAGCGCTCCTGAACCTGAGGTCTTTTAGCATAATATTCTACGATACGGTTCATTTTAGACAAACCAATAACTCTGCCGTTTGAAATATAAGCCACATGCGCTCTTCCTATAATTGGTAATAAATGATGTTCACAGGTAGAATATACGATGATATTTTTTTCAACTAACATTTCACCGTACTTGTAATTATTGTCAAATGTAGATGCTTTTGGTTTTTTAGCAGGATTTAAACCGCCAAAAATTTCCTTTACAAACATTTTGGCAACACGATTGGGCGTGCCTTTTAAACTATCATCGGTCAAGTCCATTCCAAGTGTGATTAGAATGCTCTCCACGTCCTTTTTTATTTTTTCAATTTTTTCCTCATCAGAAATGACAAAAGCATCATCTCGTACTGGATTTTTTGCGGATAAACTAATATGGTTTTCTCCTATTTCGTCTTGAAATTCTTCGTTTTTTATCATTAAAAGCAACTATTATTGTTGGTGTAAATATTTAAGGGGTAAAGGTAAATAATAAAAATTAAAAAATTTCTATCGCTCCTACTATTTAAGACTACTTTATTGGTTCAGCCGCCCGTTATACTCTCTTTTTTGGATCTAAAAAGAAAAGGCAATAACGAACTCGTTACTGCCTTTTATAAAATAGTTCCGGTTCCCTAAAGGGGATGTCTACCAAAATGTGTTTGATTATACTTTCGTTAGTGTCGCATTATAAACAGGAATCGCTGCTTTCAGGATTCGTACTGCGCTAATTAAATCTTCTTTCTTTAAAACATAAGCAATTCGAACCTGATTTAATCCCATTCCCGTAGTAGAGTAAAAACCGGCTGCTGGCGCTACCATTACTGTTTCTCCATTTAGGTCATAACTTTCTAATAGCCATTGCGCAAAAGCATCGGCATTAGCAACTGGTAGTTGCGCAATACAATAAAAAGCCCCTTTTGGTTTGCTTACAATAACACCATCTATTTTATTTAATTCTTCAATCAAAGTGTCTCTGCGTTCTCTATATTCTGAAATTACTTCGTCAAAATAACTTTGTGGAGTGTCAAGAGCAGCTTCGCTTGCAATCTGTTCAATCGTTGGTGGACTTAATCTTGCTTGTGCAAATTTCATTGCAGTAGCCATCAGTTCCTTGTTTTTAGAAACAATGCATCCTATTCTGGCACCGCACATGCTGTATCTTTTTGAAACAGAATCAATCATGATTGCATGTTCTTCAAGCCCGGGAACATTCATTACTGAATAATGGACATCACCATCATAAGTAAATTCACGATATACTTCATCAGAAATTAGAAATAAATCATGTTTTTTGACTAAGGCAGCCAGTTGCATGATTTCTTCTTTTGAATATAAATAACCTGTTGGATTTCCTGGATTACAAATCAGGATCGCTTTTGTTTTTGGCGTAATCAGCTTTTCAAAATCAGCTACGGCCGGTAATGCAAAGCCGGTTTCAATACTCGAGATTACTGGAACTACAGAAACTCCTGATGCGGTTGAAAATCCATTATAATTTGCATAAAATGGTTCCGGAATAATGATCTCATCACCATGATCCATCGTGCTGCCTATAGCAAACATCAAGGCTTCAGATCCTCCGGTGGAGATTATAATATCTTCAATATGTACAGGAATTCCTTGATTTGTATAATAGGCAGCTAATTTTTTTCTATAGCTTTCATTCCCGGCGGAATGGCTGTATTCTAAAATAGTTAAATCTATATTTTTAACCGCATTCATAGCAACTTCAGGAGTTCTGATATCGGGTTGGCCAATGTTTAAATGGTATACTTTGTGGCCTTTATTTTTCGCTATTTCAGAGTAGGGAACCAATTTTCGTATTGGTGATTCAGGCATTTGTTTGCCTTTATTTGATATTGTTGGCATAGTTTTAAATTATTGAATTGCAAATTTGCGATTTTTTTTTCGAATTTATCACAATTTATGCCCGGATATATCATATAAAACAAGGTTTTGTTTTATATTTTTAGTATTTTTATAAAAAGCTAGCACAATGAAAAGAACGCTAAATTTATTTTTTTTAATCTTCTCGATATACAGTGTTTTGGCGCAGCAAGGATTTCAGTTTGAAAAAAACGGAGACAAAATTAGTGTGCCTTTCAAGTTGATCAATAATCTAGTGCTTCTGCCTATAAAAGTGAATGGAGTAGAATTGAATTTTTTATTGGATTCCGGTGTAGAAGAGACCATATTATTTAGTTTGGAAGAAAAAAAAGAAGTTCGTTTTTTTAACGCTGAAAAAGTACTATTAAGAGGATTAGGGAGTCAAGAGGCGGTCGAGGGATTGAAATCGACCAATAATATATTGCAATTCGGCAGCATGTTGTATGCGGATCATTTGGTTTATATTGTTTTGAATCAGGATTTTAATTTATCCTCTCATATTGGGATTCCTGTAAACGGAATTATAGGATTTCAGTTTTTTAGAAATAATCTGGTTGAAATTAATTACTCTAAAAAGAGAGTTATAGTCTATAGCGATACCGCTAAAAATAGAAAAAAAATAGATAGAAAGTTCAAAACTATTCCTATCGCTATCGAGAAATCAAAGCCGTATTTAAAAAGTACGGTGTTGTTGAATAATAAGGAACTGGTGGTCAAGTTGCTGATTGATATAGGAAATAGTGATGCAATATGGTTGTTTCAGGATCGCTCAGAATTTCTTAAAGTTCCCCCGAAAAATTTTGCTGATTTTTTGGGCAGAGGATTTAGTGGTGATGTTGAAGGAAAAAGAGCCAGAATTCAAAAATTCGCAATGAATCAGTTTGTATTTAATAATCCAATAGTAGCTTTCCCGGACTCTACTTCAATTAGGAATGTTACTATGGTTCCTGATCGGATGGGATCAGTAGGAGGAGAGATTATGAAAAGATTTACCGTTATTTTTAATTACCCTAAAAAAGAAATGTATGTAAAAAAAAATAGTCTTTACAACGATCCTTTTGCATACAATAAAAGCGGAGTAGAGATCCAGCACAACGGATTACAGTGGGTTCAGGAAACTGTTCGGATGGAAACCGTCCCTTTGTTACCAAAATATAATGAGTCAGGCGAAACTAAAGTACTCAATGACTTTAAATATAAATTCCAATTAAAGCCTATTTATGAGATCGCAAATGTTAGAAATAATTCGCCAGCAGCAAATTCAGGAGTACAAAAAGGCGATATTATTATTTTAATCAATAACGCTCCTGCTTATAGATATTCGTTGCAAAAAGTTAATTCTCTCTTTAGATCTGAGGAGGAAAAATGGATAACATTGGAAGTGGAAAGAAACAGTCAGATTCTGAAATTTAGATTTCAGTTACAGGATTTTCTCTAACAAAAAACGCCTCCAGAGGGTTTCAGGAAGCGTATTGATGTGTACACATGGAATTTAAATCCATCAAGTAGGTCGGGTAAAAATCAAATAGGACACATTGGATTTAGAGGAATAGTGTTTTTGTCCATTGGCTCCTTAACGCGAAAGTCTGAGAAAACAGGGTATCTCCTTGTTTTAAATAAATCACAATTGCGTGATTTAATTTGCAACCACTTCCCCTTTTATTTTTAAAGCGACTCTCCCGGAATCGTAATTCACGGCATTCGATTCAACAGTTATTGTTTTTCTAATTGGTCCGGGAGCCATATTGTATTTTATGGATATTTTTCCTGTTTTTCCCGGCATAATTGGCTCGGTTGGTTTTGTTGGAATGGTGCACCCACAAGTAGAAAGTACATTTGTAATAAGTAATGGCGCATTTCCAGTGTTCGTAAAAATAAAATTACGGGTTCCATTATCATTTTTGGTAACCCTCCCATAATCGATTGTATTGTCTTTTGCAGAAAATTCAATTTTAGGGCCATTTTGAGCAAATCCTACGGTGCTAATTAATGTGAATGCAAATAAAATTAGTATTTTTTTCATTTTCATTTTTTTAAATTCATTAAAGTAAATATACTTTGTTTTAATTAACGCACAAATTTTTATTTCCCTTTTTATAGTCTACTTAATTATTTACTTTTGTGCCCTATCAGAATTACAAATATCAGACCAAAGTCTACAAGGGTATTTGTTGATCTGGTTATTGGTTTAACGGAACCAACAAACAATTGAATTTAACGATTAAATGACCCACAATAAAATGATTATTCCTGCACAATTTGACGCTAAAACTATTGAGAATAAGTGGTATGACTACTGGATGAAAAATAATTATTTTCACTCAGAGCCGGATCATAGAACACCATATACTATCGTAATTCCACCGCCTAATGTGACTGGAGTTTTACACATGGGACACATGTTGAACAATACTATTCAAGATGTATTAATAAGAAGAGCGCGTCTTAAAGGGTTCAATGCGTGCTGGGTTCCGGGAACGGATCATGCCTCAATAGCTACAGAAGCTAAGGTGGTAGCCAAATTAAAAGCTGAAGGAATCCATAAAAATGATTTAACACGTGAAGAATTTTTGGCGCATGCCTGGGAATGGACGGATAAATATGGCGGTGTAATTCTGGAACAACTCAAACAATTGGGCTGTTCATGTGATTGGGATCGAACAAAATTCACCATGGATCCTGATATGTCAGCCTCAGTGATTCGTTCTTTTGTAGATTTATACAACAAAGGTTTGATTTATCGAGGATACCGAATGGTGAACTGGGATCCGGAAGCCAAAACGACTTTGTCTGATGAAGAAGTAATTTTTGAAGAACAACAGGGAAAATTATATTATATACAGTATAAAATCCTCACCCCAGCCCTCTCCGAAGGAGAGGGAGCTGAAACTTTTAACTCCCCTCCTTCGGAGGGTTTGGGGGAGGAATTTCTGACAATAGCAACCACGCGTCCGGAAACTATTTTTGGAGATAGCGCCATTTGTATTAATCCAAATGACGAACGTTTTGCTCATTTAAAAGGGAAGAAGGCGATTGTCCCTATTTGCGGAAGAGTAATTCCTATTATCGAAGATGACTATGTAGACATAGAATTTGGTACTGGTTGTTTGAAAGTGACCCCGGCTCACGACATGAATGACAAGGCATTGGGAGAAAAGCATAATTTGGAGATTATTGATATTTTCAACGAAGATGCAACGATGAATAGTTTTGGTTTGCATTACCAAGGGAAAGATCGTTTTGTGGTTCGTGAAGAAATTGCAAAAGAACTAGGGACTATAGGTGCTTTAGCAAAAACAGAAACACACTTAAATAAAGTAGGTACTTCGGAAAGAACCAAAGCAGTTATCGAGCCTCGTTTATCAGACCAATGGTTCTTGAAAATGGAAGATTTGGTAAAACCGGCAATTCAATCCGTATTGGTTGATGGCGAAATTAAATTGCATCCAGCACGTTTTAACAATACGTACGCCCATTGGCTAAACAACATTCGCGATTGGAATATTTCGCGTCAATTGTGGTGGGGACAACAAATTCCGGCCTATTTCTATGGCGACGGAAAAGAGGATTTCGTGGTCGCTGAAAATATTGAAGACGCTCTAAAGTTAGCGAGAGAGAAAACTTTAAACCTTAAACTTGAAACAAAAGATTTAAAGCAAGATGTTGACGCTCTTGACACTTGGTTCTCGTCTTGGCTATGGCCAATGTCCGTTTTTGGAGGTATAATGAATCCGGAAAGTGAAGACTTTAAATACTATTATCCAACCAATGATTTAGTAACTGGTCCGGATATTTTGTTTTTCTGGGTAGCGAGAATGATTATTGCAGGATATGAGTACACAGGAAAAAAACCTTTTACAAATGTTTATTTGACTGGTTTAGTTCGTGACAAACAAAGACGTAAAATGTCTAAATCATTAGGGAATTCGCCGGATCCTTTAGACTTAATAGAAAAATTTGGTGCCGATGGTGTTCGGGTTGGATTGCTTTTGAGCGCTTCTGCCGGGAATGACATTATGTTTGACGAAGAATTGTGCAACCAAGGAAAAGCATTCACCAATAAAATTTGGAATGCCTTTAAATTGATCAAAGGTTGGGAAGTTTCGGAAACGATTCCACAACCGGAATCTTCAAAAGTAGCAATCGAATGGTATGAAGCCAAGTTGCAACAAACACTTCTAGAAATCGAAGACAATTTCGAAAAATACAGAATTTCCGAAGCTTTAATGGGAATTTACAAACTGGTTTGGGATGATTTCTGCTCTTGGTTCCTGGAAATGATAAAACCGGCGTACCAACAGCCAATTGACAGCGTTACTTTGGCGAAAGCCATAGCAATGCTTGAAAATAATTTAAAATTATTGCATCCGTTTATGCCGTTCCTGACAGAGGAAATTTGGCAAATTCTTGCCGAAAGAACTACAGATGAAGCATTAATCGTTTCGACTTGGCCAGAAATAAAACCGTTTGATTCCCGTTTAATTGCTGATTTTGAAAACACAATGGAGGTTATTTCCGGAATTCGTACGATCCGTAAAGACAAGAATATTCCGTTTAAAGATGCGATTAAATTTAAAATTGTCAATAATGACAATACTTCGGCTTATTTTGATTCGGTGGTGACTAAATTAGGAAACTTGACTTCCTTAGAATATGTTTTGGATAAAGTGGATGGCGCCTTGTCTTTCCGTGTCAAATCGAATGAATATTTCATCCCAATCACCGGAAATATTGACGTACAAGCTGAAATTGCTAAACTGACGGCGGAGTTAGTCTATACGCAAGGTTTCTTGAAATCAGTACAAAATAAACTAGCCAACGAGAAATTTGTGGCTGGTGCACCGGAGAAAGTTTTAGCCAACGAAAGACAAAAAGAAGCAGATGCTCTGGCAAAAATGGAAACTATCGAGCACAGTTTGGCGGGTTTAAAATAGACTTAGTCAAAATATATAAACCCGACCCATTTTCAATATGGGTCGGGTTCTTTTTTAAGTCAACTTAGTTTAGTAGGATTGAAGCAGAAATTTAGCCAAATAAAAACAAGAATAATAACGGAAATATAATTCCGGCAACGGCCAGTTTCCAACCCCTGTTTTTCCAACTGAATTTTCCGGCTTTAATCATAACCGTTCCTGTTAAGGCAATAATGATTAAGCTGATCGCAAAAATATCAGAATAATAAATCCAAAAATTAGAGGTGTTTTTATGCAATTTCATCGTTTGGCTGATAATTGGCGTTTTAGAGAAGGAAACAATTTCTCCTTTTCCAGTTTTCAGGTCAATTTCGACATCGTGTTTTTCAAAAGAAATTTTAAAGGTTCCTTTTTTTACCATTTGACGTCTCATTTTATCATCGATGCCCAATTGTTTGCCTAAATCTTCAGCAAATTTTTCATTAATTTCATTTTCAGCAAAAACTTTTACTTGGATAGCCTTGGTTTCGGTAGTGTATTTTTCCGGATGCCAGTATTCTCTGTGGTTCATCATAAGTCCTGAGATGGCAAAAGAAACAATTAATCCGATATAGAAATACCCTAAATCACGGTGTAAATTTCTTGCTTTTATTTTCATCATGGGTTTGAATTTTAGGTTTTGAATTATGAATCAGACTTTTTATTTGGTAAAAGGTTTAATTAGAATTTATATTTTAAGCTGGTCATCACTTGACGAGGTGCTGTTGGGTTTACACTGTAATTTTCATGTACGGTATAATTCAAAACATTTGTAATATTTGACAATCTGCAAAAAAAAACTCAAATTGGCTGTATGTTATGTTGTTCTTGCTAAAATATCCTCTACTACAAGACTGCCGCTTGTACCAAAAGATTTAGAAATTTTCAATTATGTGTGCAGTTTCTTGTGCAAAGCCACTTATGCTGAAAAATAAGGTTAAAGTGGGTATTAAAAAGTTTCTCATAAATCTTTATTTGGAATTATTAAAAATAACGATGCAAATATAGAATCTGAATTTGATTTAACAAAACTTATTTAGATTAAATATGGATAATAATTTAAATATTTTTTAATGTATTGTAATGCAGTTTTTTAAATAAAAAAAATCCTTGCTTTTAGACAAGGATTTTTAATTTTAGCGTGAAATGTTAAATTTTAACATTTGATTTTCGGTTTCTTCCCCACCAAATATAGCATCCGGTTATAGGAAGACTCGCAATAAGTAAACTGATTAAAAAGGCAAATATTTTTCCGGCTATTCCAAAAACGGCACCCGTATGAATGTCGTAATTCAAGAGCAGCAGTTTGTCGGCAATTTTAGCTTCTTTATACCTTCCGTAAAGGTGATCTACTTTTTGTTCTTCTAGGTTGTATTGGTCAAAATAACGGTAGTCTATTTTCCAATACGTGCCTTCCTCAGGATTTGCATTTGCAGCAATAGAAGAACTGGCACTTTCCGGTGGATGCACTTCTATAGATTTTGCTTTTGGATATTCTTTTTGCATTAAAGTCCAAATTTGATCCAGCGGTTTATCTACTTTTTTTGTTTTTATAGTCGAAATAGGATCTTCATAAACCAATGATTTTTCTCCACCAAGAACCGTATAATAAGAATAAGCAAACCATTGGAAACCCCAAACTAAACCCGTAATTGCAAAAATAACGGCTATTATTAGCACGTATAAGCCAGTAATATTATGCAAGTCATAGTTTTTACGTTTCCATTTTAATCCTTTTTTCCATTTAAACCAAAACCGTTGTTTGGCAGCATTTTTATTTTTTGGATACCAAAGAATCATTCCAGTAATCAGCAGAATCAAAAACACTAAAGTTGCCGATGCTGTAACGGTTTGTCCAATTTCATGAGGCAGCCAAAGATAAAAATGACCGTCAAGAATAAAGTTAAAAAACCCATCTTCCATATTGGTTTTTTCAAGGACTTCACCTGTATACGGATTGAGGTACACAATATAATGATAGGAAGGTTCGTAATGGAAAAATATAGCTTCCGCTGATTTGACAGAACCATTGTATTTTATGGCATGTAACACTTTGTTCGGAATTTCTTTTCGGGCAATTTCTTCCAATTGCGTAGGTAATAGAAATGGTTTTTCCTGTTTTGAAACAAACCTGTACTCATCGGTGTAATCTTGTATTTCTTCCTGAAAGGCATACAAACTTCCCGTGATGGCAATTATGAAAACAAGTATGCCTGAGGATAAGCCAAGCCAAAGATGGATTTTTAGGATTGCTTTTTTTAAGGTGTTATTTTTCATTATAAATGGATTAAACTCCTCCAGGAAATGAGGAGTTTAGTTAGACAAAACGAATTAGGAATCTTAAAATTTATATGTCAAACCGGCAGTTACACTTCTTAATCGCTGTGGAGTTACAGTAGACCAGCCTGAATAATATTTTTCGTTTAATATGTTATTTAATTTTAAAGCTAAATTGAATTTATCATTCGAATACGACAAAGCCGAATTTAATATGGTATAACTTGGTAAGGCAAATGTTCCGATATTCGATCTGTTCAACGTTTTATATTCACTGGCGTGGTTTCCGCCAAATCCTAGACCGAATCCTTTTAATTTCCCGGAAGTCAACGTGTAATTTGCCCAAAAATTTACTAGCGTTTCTGGTCCGGCTTCTTCAGGTCTTAATCCTAAATATCCATCACCGGGATTGTCTTTTGTAACTTCACTTTTGTTATTACTGAATCCAGCAATCACATTAAATCCTTTCATTGGGTTTGCCGTAAAACTGATTTCAACTCCTTTACTGTTGACTTCACCTCCCTGAATTGCGTTGTTAATATTGTTTGGATCCGTCATTAATCGGTTTTTTACATCAATGTTGTAGTAGCTAATCGATGCCGAAATGATGTCTTTGTATAAGTTTGTTTTTAATCCAAATTCATATTGATTAGCTTGCTCCGGATCAAAAGATTCCATTCTTGGATTAGAACCATCCACTTCAGAAACTTCTCGTGGCGTTACATTTACAAAGCCATTCATATAATTTGAAAAAACCGAAACTTTATCTTTAATCAACATATAAACCAGACCGAATTTTGGAGAAACGGCTGCTTGGCTGTTTTCTTCGGTCGCTGTTTTCGATTTGAAATGATCGACGCGCAAACTAATCATTGCAGATAATTTATCGGTAACATTCAACACATCTGAGGCGTACGCACTAATAACCTCAATTTCAGCAGTTGAATTTCCGTCAAACGAATCTACTAAAAGATTATCAACTCCCGCTTGGGTCAAATCTCCAGTATCTGATCCATCGATTAAGGAGACAATTCCGTTTCCAACCCAACCGGTACTCCCGTTTATAATATTTGATTTATAATAATCGACACCAGCAACCAATCGGTTTCTTAAGTTTCCAATTTTAAAGTCTCCAATAAAATTTTGTTGAATATCCGTTGCTAAAGTTTCTCCGTTTCTTTTAGAAATGAATCGTGTAAAATCATTTCCGTTTGATGCATCAAATAAATAGGAATAATACCCATTTGTTTTACTGTTGCTTCTGGATAATACCGTTTGTGAAGTCCACTGATCCGATATTTTATAAAACATTTGAGCCTGTAAATTATAAGTAGGATTGCTGATGGACAGCTCGTTTGAAGTGAATGATTTATTATAGTTTTTTTCGAATAATTCCATCGAATCAAATGATAGAGCGGAATTTCTGTTCAAGAAAAGCATCGGGGCATTTGATGAATTTCGGTTTGTAAATTCAGTATTGATCAAGAACGAAAGTTTATCACTAACTTTATAACTCAAGGAAGGCGCAAAGAAAAAGGATTTGCCAAAACCGGCATCCTGAAACGAATTTTCTTTTTGGTAGGCTGTATTGATTCGTACGGAAACATCTGTGTTTAGTGGGATATTTACATCTGCAGTAAGACGATCCATACCATACGATCCGGCATTATAACTGATTTCTCCACCAAATCTTGAATAAGGTTTTTTAGTTACAATATTTATTAAACCTCCGTATGAAATCAAACTACTGCCAAATAATGTTCCTGAAGGTCCTTTGATCACTTCAATATTGTCCACGTTGGCCGGATCAATACTTCCATTGTTGATTCCGGGAAGCCCGTTGATCATTGTTGGCTGAACTGAAAAACCTCTCATGGAAAAATATTCAGCACCATCGCCGCCACGCCCGGTTGATTCCCAAAGGCGCGTGATTCCAGTTGCATTTTTTAGCGCATCACTAAAGTTAGTAACCACTTGTTCTTTCATTAACTCGCTGGTAACGGTATTGTACACCTGTGGATTTTCAATATTATTCAAAGGCATTTTAGAGACTGTGGTGCTTTTTTCTCTTTTATACCTGTATTTGTTGGTGTTTATAATCACTTCTTTCAATGTTTTTAAGGTATCTTTTTCTTGCTCTTTCTTTTCTTGAGCAGTAACCGTTATTCCAAAAAGCAAAACGAACAGGTAAAAGGCAGGTATCTTTTTCATTTATTTAGATTAATTAAAAATAAGTTGCAAATATAAGAGTGCTTTTGTTCTTAACAAAACTTATTTAGACTAATTACAGATAATATTTAAAATTAATTTTTATTCCACTGCAAAACAGTTTTTTAACGGCATAAAAAAACCTTGCTTATTTCGAGCAAGGTTTTGATTGGAACTAAAATGTTAAAATTTTAGTTGATTTTTTTCATTGAATATTGTTCGGAACTGGGTTTTCCTTGCTGGATTCCTGAAATTTTTACCACGATACTGTCTGGATTGATTTGACTATAAATAATTTTTTGAGGATAATCATGTTTCGGGTTTTCAAAAACCAGTTGTTTCTCAGTTGTCGTTGTCAACTTGAATGCGACTGCTTTATCCTCGTTTTGTCCTTTTACCATAGTTGAATACGTTAATTCTTCTCCTTTTTGTTGCAAAATAATAGATTCAAAATGCAAAGTGTCTTTTTCTTTGATAAAATAGGATTGCGCTTCAAAAGTACTGTCGTTTACTTTTTTCCAAGTTTCAGAAAGATTTCCATCAACGGACTTATTTTCCCAATTTCCTAAAATCCAATTGGCGGCTTTCATTTTTTCTAATTCATTTGCATCCGATTCTTTGCAGGAAAAAATGGTTAACAAAAGTAATATAAGAGTTGTTTTTTGAAACATTGGTGTAAATATTTGGTGTTATTTTGAACTGCTAAATTAAGAAAAAATAGAATAACGTCGCTTTTTTAGTTTTGGAATCACAGGTTCACCATATAAGTCATATAAGTTTTTAATTTGAATAGAATAAAGGAAAAAAACAGTTCATTTAAGGAAAGTCGCATAGTTCATAAAGAATGTTTTAATTTACATTCTCTTCAGCCAATGTGACAAATAAACTAACTTTCTTAACCCGTTGGGTGCAATTAATTTTTGATGATAATTTTCGTCAGTTCGAGTGATCCCGCTTTTGGGCGGGATTATATCGAGAACTAGAAAATTAGTATTAAAAACGGTTCTCGATACACGTCACTTCGAGTGCGAAGCGTATCGAGAAGTTTGTTCCGTTTTACTACACAAAAAACACTCGAACTGACGTTTTGAATAATTGCACCCAACGGGTTTTCTTATATAACTTAAGTAATGACTAAAATTTAATGTCGTATTTTAATAAAGCACTAAATTTCTTTGCCACAGATTTCACAGATTAGCACAGATTAATTCGTTATGTAATTTTAAAAATCTTTTTAATCCTTACAATCTGTGGCAAAAACTCTTTTTAATAATTGCGACAATATATCTTTCTTGCTACTTATATGGTTAAAACAAAATTTAATCACTTTCATTCAAAATAATATAAACCAATTCTTTAGTTGGTTTTTGATCTTTCAGTTTTGCTCTGACCACATCAAAAGGCACTTTGAAATCACAGCCTGATTTATAATCGCTGCAGCCATAAGCCATTTTTCCTTTTAGCACCGTTCCTTTCTTGCATTTCGGACAGGCTAATTCGTCCGGAATGACTTTTTTTAAAGCTTTCTTGGCTTCTAATTTGAGTTGGAAATTTTCGTCAAAACGAAGTAAACCTTCCACAGTGCCGATATCAGTTTTAAAATCTTTCATGTTTACAGTAGATCCTTTTTGTAGTAATCGCAAATATTGGTTCTCGGATATTTTTTTCTCTGCAAAAGTGTAAGGCAATAGGAACGTGCAACCTGCTTTATAATTGGTACATCCAAATGAAGATTTTCCTTTGATAAGTGTTCCTTTTCTGCATTTTGGACAGGCTTCCGCCAAAATTCCTGCGGCTTTCTTTTTCTCGACTTTAACAACTTCTTTTTGAATGCTTCCCGCATGCGAGATATTGGCACGTCTGGTTTCACTTCGCACTTCATAGACCAAAGCTTCTACCATGTTTTTCATGTTCTTAATAAACGCAGCAGCGGTAAAAGTTCCTTTTTCAATATCTTTCAACTGCTTTTCCCAAGAGCCGGTGAGTTCAGCTGATTTTACTAAATCATTTTGAATGGTGTCAATAAGCTGAATTCCAGTAGGTGTAGGCAATACTTGTTTTTTGTTCCTAATGATGTATTGGCGTTTAAACAGCGTTTCAATAATATTGGCTCGCGTGGAGGGACGCCCAATACCGTTTTCTTTCATCAATTCGCGTAAATCCTCGTCGTCTACTTGCTTGCCTGCAGTTTCCATAGCGCGCAATAAAGTAGCTTCGGTAAACTGATTCGGTGGTTTGGTTTCCTTTTCTAAAAACGAGGGTTCATGTGGCCCTTTTTCACCTACAACAAAACTCGGTAAAATATCGGCTTCTTTTTCTTTGGCGTTTGGATCTTCAAAGACTACGCGAAATCCCTTTTTCAGGATTTCTTTTCCCGTCGTTTTGAAGGCTACATCTGCTGCTTTCCCAATAACGGTTGTATTGGCAACCAAACAATCGTCATAAAACACGGCTATAAATCGCTTGGTAATTATGTCATATACTTGCTGCTGATTGTATTGCAAGTTGGATTGAATCCCCGTTGGAATAATCGCATGGTGATCCGTAACTTTTTTATCATTGAAAACTTTGGGCGATTTTTTTATCTTTTTTTCCAAAAGCGGTTGCGTCAACGCAGCATAATTCGTTAAGTTTTTCAGAATCCCAGCCACTTTTGGATAGATATCATTGGGCAAAAACGTCGTATCAACTCTGGGATACGTAACTACTTTTTGTTCGTACAAAGTTTGGACAATTTTGAGTGTTTCATCTGCCGTAAAACCAAATTTGGTATTGCAATACACCTGTAATCCTGTTAAATCAAATAGTTTAGGTGCAAACTCATTGCCATTCTTTTTTTCGACAGAAACTATTTCAAACTCACTTTCCTTGACTTTATTGGCCAAGAGTTCGCCATCTTCTTTTTTCAAAAAGCGTCCTTCTTCATAGCTGAAAAGAGTTTCTCTGTATAAAGTTTGCAACTCCCAATACGGTTGCGGTTTGAAATTCTCGATTTCCTTGAATCGGTCCACAACCATTG
Organism: Flavobacterium sp. LS1P28; assembly: GCF_003970335.1. Lineage (NCBI taxonomy): Bacteria > Pseudomonadati > Bacteroidota > Flavobacteriia > Flavobacteriales > Flavobacteriaceae > Flavobacterium > Flavobacterium sp. LS1P28. Next base: position 169,880 of record NZ_RYDI01000003.1, read on the forward strand.
CCAATGTTGGGGTTTGCACCCTTCCTATAGACAAAACTTGTTTGTATCCGCCATGTTTTACGGTGTACAAACGTGTGGCATTCATGCCCAGTAACCAGTCGCCAATGGCTCTGGAAAATCCTGCATAGTATAAATTATCATAGTAGGCAGATGGTTTCAAGTTCTGGAAACCCTCTTTGATGGCTTCGGTGGTTAGGGAAGAAATCCACAAGCGTTGCACCTCGCCTTTATAATTGGCTTCGTTCATCACCCAGCGTTGAATAAGTTCACCCTCTTGCCCGGCATCCCCGCAGTTGATGACCAACTCGGCTTTGTCGAAAAGGCTTTTTATGATTCGGAATTGCTTTTGGATCCCCGAATTCTCGACCACTTTAGTTTCGAATTTGTCGGGAAGCATGGGCAGATTGTTCAAATCCCAACTTTTCCAATGGGGCTTGTAATCGTTCGGTTCTTTTAAGGTACATAAATGCCCAAAAGTGTAGGTGACCGCATAACCATTGCCTTCATAATATCCGTCATGCTTGGTATTCGCTCCCAAAACGGATGCGATTTCGCGGGCGACACTTGGTTTTTCGGCAATACAGACCTTCATTTTTTCCTACTGATTTAAGGGTGCAAAGTAGGAATTTAGAAATTGGTATTAAAAAGAAATCGACAGGAGTTATGAACGGGTACGTTGTGCTGTTTTTAGGAGCAGAACGACTGTTTTTCTCAACGAAGAACCGTCCTGCTGTCTGCTGTATTCCCGATTAATAAAATCTACGGCTGAAAAAGCCTTGTTTTTCTATATCGGGAGATGCCGCTTCCATCAGGGCTATTGATTACGTCTCATTTTCATAATAACGAAAGAGAAAATGCCGTAGATTACTTCATATATTCTCATTTACTGTTAGCGCAGAATTGCATTCTGTGCCCACTCCAATTGACACCCAAACTAATTTACAAAATTACTTCTAAATCAGCTTTAAAAATTAAAAAAAAAGCTAATATCGTTTTTCGGACATAGCTTTCTGACTTGTTTTACCTGTCCTCGTTTGTGGGCACAGAATGCAATTCTGCGCTAACGATTGTGGATATCTGAGCGATCGGGGTAGCAGGAAATAGCTCCTGAAAAAGTTAAAAATAAAATAAGTAATAGCTGTTTTAAGAGGGATGTCAAATCACTTGCGGAAAATGTTTCGATAGTTGAATTATCTCTAGATTATCGTGTTATATCAATAAGATGATTAAGAATCACATTGGCTATTTGTATTATGAGATTCCTCGTGCCTCGGAATGACAAGTAGTTATTGAAATGGCAAAAAAATAAATCTTGGTAAAAGAAATCACATTGGTTATTCCCGTTAGGAGATTCCTCGTACCTCGGAATGACAAGTAGTTACTGAAATAGCAAAAAACGAACCTTGCAAACTGCAATACTTTTTCGTATTTTTGCGGTCTAAACCGAAAGATGATTTTGATTAAAATAAAAAATCGTGATAAGAGGTTACTTCTGCCCTTGGGCAAAATATATAAACGAGAAGAAATAAAGGACTAAGAAAATGTTAGATAGACTTCAAATAGTAAAACAACGTTTCGATGAGATTTCGGATTTGATTATTCAGCCGGATGTTATTATGGATCAGAAGCGTTATGTGCAATTGAATCAAGAGTACAAAAGTTTAAAAGCTTTGGCTGAAAAACGCGATGAATATGTTGTTTTGATGGCAAACATTGACGAAGCAAACGAAATAATTGCCGATAACAGTGATGCGGATATGACCGAAATGGCCAAAATGCAACTGGACGAAGCTAAGGAAAGATTGCCGGAACTGGAGGATGAAATCAAGTTTATGTTGATTCCTAAAGATCCCGAAGATGCTAAAAATGTTATGGTGGAGATTCGTGCCGGAACGGGTGGGGATGAAGCGAGTATTTTTGCCGGGGATTTGTTTCGTATGTACACGAAATATTGTGAGAACAGAGGTTGGAGAACGTCGGTAGTGGATATGAATGAGGGAACTTCGGGTGGTTTCAAAGAGGTGATTTTTGAAGTTACCGGTGAGGATGTTTACGGAACCTTGAAGTTTGAAGCGGGTGTTCACCGTGTACAACGGGTACCGCAAACGGAAACACAAGGACGTGTTCACACATCAGCGGCGACTGTTATGGTATTGCCGGAAGCAGAGGAATTTGATGTGCAAATTGATATGAATGATGTGCGTGTGGATTTCTTCTGTTCGTCAGGACCTGGTGGACAATCGGTAAATACAACTAAATCAGCGGTTCGGTTGACGCACATTCCAACTGGATTGGTGGCGCAATGTCAGGATCAGAAATCACAACACAAGAATAAAGATAAAGCTTTTGGCGTTTTGCGTTCCCGTTTGTACGAACAGGAATTAGCCAAAAAACAAGCGGAAGATGCTACAACGCGTACGTCTCAGGTAAGTTCTGGTGACCGTTCTGCAAAAATCCGTACCTATAATTATGCACAAGGTCGTGTAACGGATCACCGTGTAGGTTTGACGTTGTACGATTTGGGAAATATCATGAATGGTGATATTCAGAAAATAGTAGATGAGTTGGCGTTAGTCAACAACATGGAAAAACTGAAAGAAGCCAGCGAGGTTTTTTAAATAGGTTTTGGGCGCCGGGTTTTAGGTCTTAGTAGGTTATAGGTTTTTGTAAAACTAAAATATATGAGAAACTTTAGGGATTTAGAAGTTTGGCAAAGTTCTGTTTTACTTGTTAAAAAAATTTATATTATTACTGGTTCGTTTCCCAAAGAAGAAAAATTTGGACTGGTTTCTCAAATCAATAGATGTGCAGTTTCAATTCCTTCGAACATAGCGGAAGGTTGTTCCAGAACTTCTCAAAAGGATTTTTCTAGATTTTTACAGATAAGTTTAGGTTCGGCCTTTGAATTAGAGACTCAAATTGAAATAGCTAAAGAGATAGGTTTTGTGGATGTGTTTTTACACTTAGAAATTATTTCCGAGCTTAACATAATTCAAAAAAGAATTCAATCCTTAAAAAAGTATGTTGATTCCAAGGTTTAAAACCAACACCCAACATCTAAGAACCCACCACCTAAAAAATGACTACACAACAACTTATTGACCAAATTCAACAAAAAAAATCATTCCTAGCAGTAGGACTCGATGTCGATTTGACTAAAATTCCGCAGCATCTACTAGAATTGGAAGATCCCATTTTCGAATTCAATAAAGCGATAATCGATGCAACGCATGATTTGGCTGTGGCTTATAAACCTAATATTGCTTTTTATGAAGCGTATGGTTTGAAAGGATGGACGTCTCTACAAAAAACAATTAATTACATCAACTCAACGTATCCGGATATTTTTACTATTGCCGATGCCAAACGCGGTGATATAGGCAATACGTCTGCCATGTATGCCAAAGCTTTTTTTGAAGATTTGAATTTTGACAGTATTACCGTTGCTCCTTATATGGGAAAAGATTCAGTGGAGCCTTTTCTGGCTTTCAAAAGTAAACATACGATTATGTTGGCTTTGACTTCTAACGAAGGTGCTTTTGATTTTCAGACTTTAAACTTAAACGGAAAAGAATTGTATAAACAAGTTTTGGAAATATCTAAAAACTGGAAAAACAGCGAAAACCTGATGTATGTTGTAGGTGCAACAAAAGCTGAATATTTCACTGAAATTCGCAAAATTGTTCCTGACAGTTTCTTGCTTGTTCCCGGAGTAGGAGCACAAGGCGGAAGTCTGGCTGAAGTTTGTAAATACGGAATGAATGCGAATGTTGGATTACTAATCAATTCTTCCAGAGCGATTATTTATGCTTCAAACGGAACTGATTTTGCCGATAAAGCAAGAACCGAAGCGTTGAAAATGCAACAGGAAATGGAGCAAATTATGAGTTTGAAGTTTAACGTTTAACGTTTTTGGGTTTTTATAAAATATTTTGAATTCAATCATTCTTCATTTTAAACCATTAAGAAATTAAGTTTTATTACCCTTGCGCTAAGATTTGAATCAAAAATTTTAGCGCTAAACTTTTTAAGCCTTAATTTTTCTAAATTTCTTAATGGTTTAAAAATATAATTTTTGATTAGATTTACTAAACATTAAACATTAAACATTAAACTTGAGACAAAAAACTTTAATCGATCAAATCGGAATAACACATTCTTTTGAAACTTCGCCAAAACGCATTATATCATGGTTCCCTCACAAACGGAATTGCTGTATGATTTAGGTTTGGAAGACCGAATTATAGGAATTACAAAATTCTGTGTGCATCCGTATCATTTTAAGTCGACCAAGAAAATAGTTGGTGGCACCAAAAAAGTGCATTACGAAAAAATCAGATTGTTGCAACCGGATATTGTCATTTGTAACAAAGAGGAAAATACCGCTGAAATTGTGGAAGAGTTGCGTAAAATTTGTCCGGTTTGGGTGACCAATATCATCACGATTGAAGATAATTTTCAGATGATTGCCGACTTTGGTCAACTTTTCAATTGCAGAACCGAAGCCCAGAAATGGAACGATAAATTGGCTTTTGCCCTGAGCGATTTTAAAAACTTTATAAAAGATAAGCCGCAACAAAAAGTAGTATATTTCATTTGGAAAAATCCTTTTATGGTTGCCGGTTCTAATAATTTTATCAATGAATTACTGAAACTAAACCATTTTCAAAACATATATGCAGGCAATGCCGAGACTTCTGGACGTTACCCGGAAATTGAACTCAAAAAAATGCGTTTAGAAGGGGATCCGGATTTGGTTTTTCTTTCATCAGAGCCGTATCCTTTCAAAGAGGAAGATGCTTTCGAAATAGGAAGACACACACACCACGCAAAAACGGTATTTGTAGATGGTGAAATGTTTTCCTGGTATGGAAGCAGGCTGTTAAAAGCGTTTGACTATTTTAAAAAAATGCATCAAAAATTATAATTCGCATTCTTCTAAAATCAATTTTTCTGTTGTCACGATCGATTTAACAGAAGAATTTTCGATATGGAAATTTAGTTCTGAGAACTTTTGGTACTCTTTTTTAAGCTTTTCTATTTCACTTTTCTCTTGCAATAATCCTTTCATTGGTGATGATTTTATGCAAATTTACATTTTACGATCTTAAAAGAAGCATTATTATTTGTTAAGATTGGGATTTAAAATTAATGTGCTATTTTTACAAAAAAAAGACGTGATCAATTATACCATTTACGAAAATAAAAACAGCGACCAATGGGTAACTTTTGTTCACGGTGCTGGTGGAAGTTCGTCTATATGGTTCAAACAAATACGGGATTTTAAGAAACAGCATAGTGTTTTATTATTGGATTTACGCGGTCACGGGGAATCAAAACCTACGCTGAAAACAGCTTTCAAACAAAAATATACTTTTTCGGCTTTGGCCAATGATATTCTGGAAGTCTTAAACCATCTCAAAATTGAAAAATCACATTTTGTCGGAATTTCATTGGGAACCATACTCATCAGACAATTGGCTGAAATGTATCCGGAACGCGTGCAAAGCATGATCCTTGGCGGTGCGATATTGAAAATGAATTTCCGTTCTCAAGTATTGATGCGATTGGGTAATTTGTTTAAATATGTACTGCCTTATTTGGTTTTATATCAGTTTTTTGCCTTTGTCATCATGCCAAAAAAAAGTCACAAACAGTCTCGGGTGCTTTTTATCAACGAGGCCAAGAAATTATACCAAAAAGAATTTATCAAATGGTTTAAACTCACCGCCGAAATAAATCCGGTACTCAAATGGTTCCGTCAGGTCGAGTTAAATATTCCTACGCTTTATGTGATGGGCGAAGAGGATTATATGTTTTTACCATCAGTTAAAAAAGTGGTAGAAAATCATTGCAAATCGTCTACGTTGTTTGTAATACAAAACTGTGGACATGTAGTCAATGTGGAACAGCCTAATGTTTTTAACGATGCTGTTCTTTCTTTTATAAACACTGCTAAATAAAAATTGCCTGCATTTTTATGCAGGCAATTCTTTAACTAACCAAAACCAAAATAATAAATAACCAGTTTATTACTCTGCAAAGATCACACTTACAGAGGCGTTTTGCTGTTAAGATTTTGTTATTACTTTGTTGTACATACGTTAAGTTTTTTTTTACTTTGTTTCAATGCATACTTTTTGTTCACTCGGTAGCAAGTTACACGATGGACTGTCTCAGGTTTTAATTTTGAGTTATCTTTTTGTTTAAGACCTGGATTTTAAAGGGTAATAAGTCTATAGAAATACTATCGTTTTATTGTCATATACTATTGTTTTTCTCTCGGCATGCAGTTTTATGGCTCTTGCCAAAACCGTACGTTCCAGATCACGTCCTTTCATGATGAAATTTTCAATAGAATGACTGTGTGTAACTCGGGTAATATCCTGCTCGATAATTGGACCTTCATCCAATTCCTCAGTCACATAATGACTGGTAGCGCCTATGATTTTAACACCTCTCATGAAAGCTGAGTGATAGGGTTTTGCCCCGGGAAACGCAGGGAGAAAGGAATGATGAATGTTGATGATTTGATTCGGGTATTGCGCAATCAATTTAGGGGTGATAATCTGCATGTAGCGAGCCAAAACAATAAAGTCAATAGTATACTGCTTCAGTAAATCCAGTTGTTTTTGCTCGCCTTCGGCTTTTGTATCTTTGGTAAAAGGTACATAATGAAACGGAATATTAAAACGGTCTGCTACTGGTTTCAAATCCTCATGGTTGCTTATTATCAAAGGAATTTCTAGTGGCAATTCACCAGCGCTGTGGCGTCCTAAAATATCATACAAACAATGGTCGTATTTTGAAACAAATAATGCCATTTTTGGTTTTTCATCTTGGGTGTACATTGCCCAGGACATATTAAACGGTGAAGCCAACGTTGCTTGAAAATCATTTTTAATAGCTTCAATATTCCAATTTTTGGTATTGAATTCACATTCTAAACGCATGAAAAACACATTCTCATTAGCATCAACGTGTTGGTCCAGGTAGATTATATTGCCATCAATGAAGGCAATATAATTTGTAACGGAGGCAATAATTGCTTTTTGATCTTTGCAATGGATTAGGATTGTAATTTTTTGCATTAGCATTTTGTTTTTAGCTTTGTTTTTTAGTAATGATTAGTGTTTTTCAAAACTAAATGTATCTGTGTTTATAAAAAAGTTAGATTGGGTTGTTTTATGTTTAAAAAAAATAGCCCAATTTTAATCTATTTGTTGTCCTGCATGGCATAAACTTTATTATTTATTAATAACCAACAGTAACAACGGATAATTTTTAAAATAAAATTGTAAATTGCAGTCTTAAATTATCATATTCATAAAATGGAACAACAAAAACCATATATCCCTAACAATAAAGTAAGAATTGTTACCGCAGCTGCGCTTTTTGACGGTCACGATGCTGCAATCAATATTATGCGTAGAATCATTCAGTCTACAGGCGTTGAGGTAATCCATTTGGGTCACGATCGTAGTGTGGAAGAAGTGGTCAATACCGCGATTCAGGAAGATGCGAATGCTATTGCGATAACTTCGTATCAAGGCGGACACAACGAATATTTCAAATACATGTATGACTTGCTTCAGGAAAAAGGAGCTGGGCAAATCAAGATATTTGGTGGGGGAGGAGGAGTAATCCTGCCTTCTGAAATTGCCGAATTGCAAGCGTACGGAATCACCCGTATTTATGCGCCGGATGACGGTCGCGCGATGGGATTGCAGGGAATGATTAATGATTTAGTACAACAATCTGATTATCCCGTTGGAGATAAACTGACGGATGAAATAAAACATTTGGAAGAAAAAAATCCAAAAGCAATTGCCAGAATTATTTCATCAGCAGAGAATTTCCCAGACATAGCGGCCAAAACTCTGGAAGTTATCCAAAAAAAGAATCAGGGTTGTAAAACTCCGGTTCTTGGAATCACAGGAACAGGTGGAGCAGGAAAATCTTCTTTGGTGGATGAATTAGTGCGTCGTTTTCTAATCGATTTCCCGGAAAAAACTATCGGATTAATATCCGTCGATCCATCAAAAAGAAAAACCGGCGGTGCCTTGTTAGGTGATAGAATCCGAATGAACGCAATTAATAACCCTCGAGTTTACATGCGTTCTTTGGCCACACGCCAATCGAATTTGGCTTTGTCTAAATATGTTGCCGATGCAATCCAAGTGATTAAAGCAGCAAATTATGATATCATAATCCTGGAAACCTCAGGTATAGGACAATCCGATACAGAAATCATGGATCACTCTGATGTATCCTTATATGTAATGACGCCTGAATTTGGCGCTGCAACTCAATTGGAAAAAATCGACATGCTTGATTTTGCTGATTTGGTAGCGATAAACAAATTTGACAAACGCGGATCTCTGGATGCATTGAGAGACGTGAAAAAACAATACCAACGCAACCATAATCTGTGGGATGTAAATTTAGATACGCTTCCGGTTTTTGGGACTATTGCTTCGCAGTTCAACGATCCGGGAATGAATACGCTGTACAAAGCGATAATGGATAAAGTCCATGAAAAAACGAATTCTGATTTGAAATCAACATTCCAAATCACTCGTGAAATGAGCGAGAAGATTTTCGTTATTCCGCCACACAGAACCCGTTATTTGTCTGAAATTGCCGAGAGCAACCGGAAGTATGATGTTACGGCCGTTAGCCAAGAACAAGTGGCTCAGAAATTGTACGGGATTTTTAAAACGATTGAATCGGTTACTAGAAAAATCCCTGAATCGAATAAAACAGGAATTAATGACGATTCGGTTTTGCCAAGTGCTTTAGAATCTGAAAAACCGGGTGCTGCTGAGGACAAAATATTTTTAAATCTTTTACTAAATCAATTTGATAAAATAAAAATGGATTTGGATCCATACAACTGGGAAATCATTTTGACTTGGGACGAGAAAGTAAACAAGTACAAGAATCCGGTGTATACGTTCAAAGTTCGGGATAGAGAAATCAAAATGGCCACGCACACGGAGTCCCTTTCACATTCTCAAATTCCGAAAATTGCATTGCCAAAGTACAAAGCTTGGGGTGATATTTTACGTTGGTGTTTGCAGGAAAACGTTCCTGGAGAATTTCCCTTTACCGCAGGTTTATATCCTTTTAAACGTGAAGGAGAAGATCCATCTCGTATGTTTGCCGGAGAAGGCGGACCGGAAAGAACGAACAAACGTTTTCATTATGTAAGTGCGGGATTACCGGCAAAACGATTATCAACGGCTTTTGACAGTGTGACTTTATACGGAAACGATCCACATGTACGCCCTGATATTTATGGAAAAATAGGTAATGCCGGAGTTTCTATTTGTTGTTTGGATGATGCTAAGAAATTATATTCTGGTTTTGATTTGGTTCATGCAATGACTTCGGTGAGTATGACTATTAATGGACCGGCACCTATGTTATTAGGGTTTTTCATGAATGCAGCGATTGACCAACAATGTGAGTTTTACATCAAAGAAAATGGCCTTGAAAAAGAAGTTGAGGTAAAAATCAACAAAATATATGCAGCAAAAGGAGTTGAAAGACCGCATTATCAAGGGGATTTGCCCCAAGGGAATAACGGTTTAGGGTTGCTGCTTTTGGGTGTAACCGGAGATCAGGTTTTACCTTTGGAAGTATATAACGAAATAAAAGCAAGAACGTTATCTCAAGTTCGTGGAACCGTTCAGGCCGATATTCTTAAAGAAGATCAAGCGCAAAATACCTGTATTTTCTCTACTGAATTTGCGTTGCGATTAATGGGTGACGTACAGGAATATTTTATTACTAAGAATGTAAGGAACTTTTATTCGGTTTCTATTTCAGGGTATCATATTGCCGAAGCGGGAGCAAATCCAATTACACAATTGGCTTTCACACTTTCTAATGGGTTCACGTATGTAGAATATTATTTGAGTCGTGGTATGAATATCAATGATTTTGGACCCAACTTATCGTTTTTCTTTTCGAATGGTGTAGATCCTGAATATGCCGTTATCGGTCGTGTGGCACGTAAAATTTGGGCGAAAGCCATGAAAAATAAATATGGCGCTAACGAGCGTGCGCAAATGTTGAAATACCACATTCAGACTTCGGGACGTTCTTTGCACGCACAGGAAATAGATTTCAATGATATTCGTACTACTTTGCAAGCGTTGTATGCGATTTATGACAATTGTAATTCCTTGCATACCAATGCGTATGATGAAGCAATTACAACACCTACAGAAGAATCTGTGCGTCGTGCGATGGCAATTCAGTTGATTATCAATAAAGAATTAGGACTGGCCAAAAACGAAAATCCAATTCAAGGTGCTTTCATTATTGAAGAGCTAACGGATTTAGTCGAAGCGGCAGTTTTATTAGAATTTGACCGAATTACAGAACGTGGTGGCGTGCTTGGAGCTATGGAAACCATGTACCAAAGAAGTAAAATTCAAGAAGAAAGTTTGTATTATGAGACTTTGAAACATACAGGTGAATTTCCTATCATTGGTGTGAATACGTTTTTGAGTTCCAAAGGTTCTCCAACAGTAATCCCCGCCGAAGTAATTCGCGCCACAGAGGAAGAAAAACAATACCAAATTGATATGTTGAACCATTTGCATCAATCCAATCAGGATGTAGTGAAGGATCATTTAAATACGCTTCAGGAAGCAGCCATTAAAAACGAAAATTTATTCGAGCATTTAATGGAAGCGACCAAGGTTTGTTCCTTGGGACAAATAACAGCTGCTTTATTTGAAGTAGGTGGACAATACAGAAGAAATATGTAAGCAGAGAACCACTTTTTGCATCGCAAAAAGTGTGTGAATCGCTTATCCCGTTTTTGGGCGGGATCTAAGGTAATCAGTATTGAATTGCATCGCAAAAAGTGTGTGAATCGCTTATCCCGCTTTTGGGTGGGATCTAAGGTAATCAGTATTGAATTGCATCGCAAAAAGTGTGTGAATCGCTTATCCCGCTTTTGGGCGGGCATGATCTATTTTTTTTTTTTTAAGACCTTACAGTAATGAGAGGTCTTTTTTTGTTCATGTAATTATTGCGACTTTATTACATTTATTCTAAAGTAGCTGTTGGGTGTAATCCAATGCGTTTAATTTTTTAACCACATAGAAACATAGATTTTAAAATTATGTAAGTCGTTTCACTTTTTTGGAGAAAATCATAGCTATATGAAGCCAAAAATTGGGCTGTCCAACTCTTTTTTTCTATGTTTCTATGTGGTTCATTTTTTTTAGTTAAGATTAATTGAAATTTTCATTAATTACACCCAACGAGTTAAAGTACTATATTTACATTTTACCTTAAAACCGAATAGTATGAAAAAACTTCAAATTGTATTCTTATTTTTTCTTCTTGGTCATACTGTAGTTTCTTATGCAGCAAAAGCCGATACATTGCAAATTCCTAGTATGGCAATGAATAAAACGTATAAAGCTGCGGTAGTATTACCAAGTTCGTATGCAAAAAGCAAGATTAATTATCCCGTGCTTTATCTGTTGCATGGCGCTTATGGTCATTTTAATGATTGGTTGTCTAAAACTCCGGATAAGAATTTATTGCACAATTTAGCAGATCAGTATAATATCATAATCGTAATGCCGGAAGGAGAAACATTCAGTTTTTATCTGGATAGCCCTGTGAATAAGGGAAGTCAGTTTGAAACGTATATTACAAAAGAAGTAATTCAGAAAGTAGACAACACTTATCGGACAATAAACAACAGAAAAGGACGTGTAATTACGGGACTTTCTATGGGAGGTCACGGAGCATTGTATCTTTCGACAAGACATCCAGAACTATTTTGTGCAGCAGGAAGTATGAGCGGCGCTGTTGATATGGGAAGCATGATTAATCCGGAATCTAAGGAAAGAGTTACTAAATTAATGGAACCTGTTTTTGGGATTGAAGGAGCGCCACAGGAAGTATATGCCTCCAGTGCAGTTTTGAATATGGTGGATAAAATAAAAAGTAACAAACTGGAATTGATTATAGATTGCGGTGTAGATGATTTTTTGATTGAATCCAATAGAGAATTACACCGAAGGCTTGTTTATAATAAAGTTGCTCACGATTATACGGAACGGCCAGGAGCGCATACGTGGGAATATTGGGAAAATGCGTTACCTTCTCATGTGTTGTTTTTTAGCAAAATTTTAAACAATAATGGCGTGGCTGTTGTGGAGAAATAATAACCGAATAGTAATAAAATTTTAAAAAAGCCTTTCATCTGAGAGGCTTTTTTAGTTCCTTTTAAGCCCAGGATTATTAGGTATAATTTAAGTTTTTTTTCCATAATTGAAAAGCACTTTTTTTTGAAAATAAAGTTTGGCACAATTCATGAATAGAGTTTTTTAATATAAATTATAAAACGATAACGAATGAAAAAAATTACCTTATTTTTAGTTTTCATCGGGATGATGACTCTACAAAGTTGTGAAGTGACAGAACTATATGATACCGTTGATAACGGTCCTCGAACTGAAGTGTATGAAGTTACAACTTCGTTCAACTCCAATAATAATTATAGCAGCTTGGTTGTATTTGATCCGCCAATTTATTCTTCGGATTCTGTTTTAGTATACCATTTGTATGATACGGTAAATGGAGCAGATATTTGGAAATTAATGCCTCAAACGTATTATCTGAATAATGGTGGTGAATTAGATTTTAATTTTGATTATTCCAGGTTTGATGTTAAAATTTTTCTTGCGGCTAATTTCAATCTGAATACTTTAGATTCCAGTTGGACACAAAATCAAACTTTTAGAATAGTAATTGTACCAGCAAATTTTGCCTCTACAATAAACAAAAATAATATGGATGCAGTTATGTCCTCATTGAAGGTTAGTAAAAGTGAAATTCAAAAAATAAATTTATAATTTCAGAGAAGTCAAAAAAAAAGGAAATCGAAAGATTTCCTTTTTTTATAGACCTTAAAATTAGGAGACAAACTCTTTGCTGTTTTTTCTAAGTGAAACTACAATTCCCACTATAAGAGCCACCGCTATAAAAGCCAGTGACATCCATTCCGGAATTTCATAATTGTATTTTTTTAGTATGTCATGGGTTAACATTTTCACACCAACAAAACTTAAAATAGCGATTAGACTGTATTCCAGATAACTAAATTTAGCTAACATATTAGCCAGAAAGAAATACATGGATCGCAATCCTAGAATGGCAAAAATATTAGAACTGAAAACTAAAAAGGGGTCATTAGTAATGGCTAAAATAGCAGGAACACTATCAATGGCAAAAACCACATCCATGACTTCAATAACCACAAGAGCTACAAATAGAGGGGTTGCGGCAGTAATGTGTCTTCTTTTGACAAAGAAATGCTCCTCATCCATATGATTAGATATGGGCATTATTTTTTTTAGGCTTTTATAGACGAATGATTTTTTAGGTTCAAATTTTTCATTTTCATTTCCAAACAACATTTTCATGGCAGTATAGATCAGGAAAGCACCAAAAATATACGTCATCCAAGAAAATTTATTGATTAGCATAACGCCAAAAAAGATCATTAGGCCTCTAAAGAATATTGCCCCTAATATTCCCCAAAATAAAACACGATGCTGGTATTGTGGCGGAATTTTAAAAGCAGAAAAGATTATGGCTATGACAAAGATGTTGTCAATGCTTAATGATAATTCAATTAAATATCCGGTAATGAACTTTATGGATGCTGTTGTGGGAGTTAATTGATCCGGATTTGCGATATAATTATTGTTGTAGAGCCAATAAATAACGCCGGAAAACAGGAATGATAAAGTAACCCATATTGCAGTCCACTTACCCGCTTCTTTTGAACTTATAATATGTGGCGTTTTGTTGAAAACACCTAAATCAAGAGCCAAGAAAATCATTACGGCTACTAAGAAAGAAATCCAGACAATCATATATCATATATTTAAAAAGTTGCACAAAGATACTTTTAGATTGTTTAACTTCAATAAATATTTAATCGAAAGTTTGCTGTTGTTTGTGATTGTCTATGTTTATTTTATTTTATGAAAATATCAGTAAAAATAAATAGGGGTGTTTAAATTGCTAAGTTGTTATTATAATTAATATTTTTTGTTAATTTGATAAATTTGACGTGGTTACCCATAAAAAACAGAGGTAATATTTTATAAAAGTAATTATTAAATTATATTTGCATCAAAATAATAGGGGGTTTAATTAATTAAAACAAAATTGTATGTCATCATTACGTTTTCAAGCTTTGAAAGAAGCATCAAACAGAGTTCCAGTAAAATTTGAAGAGACTGATAGAAAATCAACTATTTTTGGTTCAAATGTCTTTAATGACAAAGCAATGAAACAGTTTTTAACTTCAGATGCTTTTAAAGGAGTGCGCGATGCAGTTCAACATGGAACTAAAATAGACAGAAAATTAGCGGATTATATCGCAATGGGAATGAAAGAGTGGGCCTTGGCTAAAGGGGTGACTCATTATACACACTGGTTTCAGCCACTTACAGGAACAACCGCTGAAAAACATGATGCTTTCTTTGAAACTTCGTATGATGGCAGTGATCCAGTAGAGAAATTTGGTGGCGCTCAATTAGTACAACAAGAACCGGATGCATCTAGTTTTCCAAATGGTGGAATCAGAAATACATTTGAAGCTAGAGGGTATACAGCTTGGGATCCAACATCTCCAGCATTTATTTTTGGAACTACTTTGTGTATTCCAACGGTTTTTATTTCCTATACGGGGGAAGCTTTAGACTATAAAACACCTTTGTTGAGAGCTTTGACCGCTATGGATGACGCTGCTACCGAAGTATGTAAATATTTTGATAAAAATGTAAAAAAGGTAACTGCAACTTTAGGTTGGGAACAAGAATATTTCTTAATTGATAGATCTTTAGCAAATTCGCGTCCTGATCTTATGATGACCGGTAGGACTTTGTTAGGACATACATCGGCTAAGGGGCAACAATTAGATGACCATTATTTTGGGTCTATACCTACTCGTGCCTTAATGTATATGAGAGACTTGGAACAAGAATGCATGTTGTTAGGAATTCCTGTGAAAACACGTCATAATGAAGTAGCACCAAATCAATTTGAATTGGCTCCTATTTTTGAAGAAACAAATCTTGCTGTTGATCATAACTGCTTGTTGATGGATGTGATGCAAAAAGTAGGAGAACGCCATGATTTGAAAGTGTTGTTTCATGAAAAACCTTTCAAAGGAGTGAACGGTTCCGGAAAGCATAATAACTGGTCCTTGGCAACAGATACAGGAGTGAATTTATTGAGCCCTAGTAAAACTCCAATGAGTAATTTACAGTTTCTGACTTTCTTTATCAATACAATAAAAGCAGTAAATGATTACGAGTCTTTATTAAGAGGTGCAATTGCTACTGCAAGTAATGATCATAGACTAGGGGCAAATGAAGCACCACCAGCAATTATATCCGTATTTATTGGGGCGCAGTTGACTAAAGTTCTAGCAGAATTAGAAGGTGTAACTGCAGGGAAACTATCTCCAGAAGAAAAAACAGACTTAAAACTAAATGTAGTAGGGAAAATTCCAGATGTTCTTTTGGACAATACAGATAGAAATAGAACATCACCATTCGCTTTTACAGGAAATAAGTTTGAGTTCAGAGCAGTAGGATCATCAGCTAACTGTTCTAATTCAATGACGACTTTGAATACTATTGTAGCAAAACAATTAAAAGATTTCAAAATTGAAGTAGATGCGCTGATAGAATCTAAAGACATGAAAAAAGATGATGCTATTTTCAATGTTTTGAGAGAGTACATCAAAGTTTCTAAGAAAATCCTTTTTGAAGGTGACGGATACAGTGAAGCATGGGAAATTGAAGCGGGTAAAAGAGGGTTAAGTAACTTTAAAACAACTCCTGAAGCACTAAAAGCAAGAGCTTCTAAGCAAGCTTTAGATTTGTTTTCTGAAATGGGTATCATGAATCATATTGAAGTGGAGGCACGTTATGAAATAGAATTAGAGGAGTATACTAAGAAAATTCAAATTGAAGGTAGAGTTTTAGGTGATCTTTCTCAAAACCATGTTATTCCAACAGCCATTCGCTACCAAAACACTTTGATTGAAAATGTGAAGGGACTAAAAGAGATTTTTGGTGCTGATTTTGAAAAAATTGCAAAAGAACAAATCATTTTAATCAAAGAAATTTCCGGACATATTGAGGGGATCAATTCTAAAGTTCATGAAATGACCGAAGCTAGAAAGAAAGCCAATGCAATTACTGATGCACATGAAATGGCCCTAGCTTATTGTGATAAAGTAAAACCATTTTTTGAAGAAATTAGAAGCCACTGTGATAAACTGGAGCTGTTAGTGGATGATGAGATTTGGACACTAACAAAATACAGAGAATTGTTATTTACGAAGTAATCTACTTATTAACACATCGAGTGTCATTATAAGTCAAATAATATCTGGATTTACCGGTGCTATAGGGTAGTATTATTTTTTGACGCATGCATGCTTGATTGGGAGTAATTTATTGCGCCATTGAAATTTAATAAAAATGTCTATCTGTTTCAGGTAGACATTTTTTTGATGTTTTGCACCTTGAAAGGCAAAATTGAAGGGTGTAAACAAATATTCTTAGTATGACAATTTTAGCAAGAAACACTTCTGATGACTCGATAGGCAAAACCCAAAAAAATAATTACCTTTGCCGCACAACTACCTGCATAAAAGCAGACTTCACAACTAGACTACATGAGTTCAGATACTTCAAAAAGATATGCGCTTCGCGGTGTTTCGGCATCCAAAGAAGATGTTCATAATGCGATAAAAAATATTGATAAAGGATTATATCCACAAGCTTTCTGTAAAATTGTCCCTGATTATTTAACTCAAGACGAAGAATATTGTCTGATCATGCATGCTGACGGAGCGGGAACTAAATCCTCTTTGGCCTACATGTATTGGAAAGAAACAGGCGATATTTCTGTTTGGAAAGGCATTGCCCAAGATGCTTTAATCATGAATATTGACGATTTATTGTGCGTGGGTGCAACGGATAATATTCTGCTTTCATCAACCATTGGAAGAAATAAAAATTTGATTACCGCTGAAGTAATTTCAGCAATTATTAACGGAACCGAAGAACTGATTAAAGAACTGGAATCTTTTGGGGTGACCATTCATTCAACAGGTGGAGAAACTGCTGATGTAGGCGATATTGTTCGAACTATAATTGTAGATTCAACAGTAACTGCTCGTATGAAACGCAGCAAAGTAATTGATAATGCTAATATTAAAGCCGGTGATGTAATTGTAGGATTGGCTTCTTTTGGCCAGGCTACCTACGAGAAAAACTATAATGGCGGAATGGGAAGCAACGGGTTAACATCGGCGCGTCATGATGTTTTCGGGAAATATTTGGCAACCAAATATCCGGAGAGTTTCGATGCTTTAGTTCCTGAAGAATTAATCTATTCTGGACAAGTAAAATTGACAGACGCCGTTGAAAATTCACCAATCGATGCCGGACAATTAGTGCTTTCGCCAACCAGAACGTATGCACCAATCATTAAGAAAATTTTAGACCAATATTCTTCCAATCAAATTCACGGAATGGTGCATTGCAGTGGAGGAGCCCAAACTAAAATTTTACACTTTGTAGAAAACCTACACATTATAAAAGACAATTTATTTCCAGTTCCGCCATTATTTCAGTTAATTCAAGAACAATCTAAAACGGATTGGAAAGAAATGTACCAAGTTTTCAATTGCGGTCACCGTATGGAAATTTATGTTCCGGAAGCTGTTGCACAAGACATTATTGCGATTTCAAAATCATTTAATGTTGATGCGCAAATCGTAGGTAGAGTAGAAGCTGCTACTTCAAAAAAACTGACTATTACCAGTGAATACGGAACTTTTGAATATTAAAAAGCTTCAATTGAAGTTCATTTTTCAATCTTTCAATTCTTTAATCTTTTAATTTTTTATCTATGTACGAATTGGTTTTTTGGAAATATCTGGAGGGAATTTATCTCAACCATCACGAAGTTTATGAAGCTGTTTCAGAAGAACAAGCTGAAATTGAAGGTCTTGAAGAACTTCCGGTACAAGTCATTTTGAACAGAATTGCTTCTGTATTCTCCAAATGGGAAAAAGTAGACGAGAACAGTTGGAAAAATAACTATGGTGCAGGTGCTTTTCATATCAGGATGACGCCCCAAAGTGTAAAAATTGATTGTTATGGCACTGAAGGAAAAACAATGGATACTTTAGTGAATATAATGGATGAATTCAAATGTTCGCTGTATGATCCCCAAGTTCCGGAGCGATATGATGAAATGAGTGAATAAAATTTTCACGTCTATCGCGGCTATGAGAATCAGTGATGTAAGTAAGTCGAAAGTTTAAAAGTCGTAAAGTCAAAAGAATTAACTTTAAGTAAAACAGCTTTAAATCATATTGTTACATAATTTTATCCTGATTTTAAAATACGACATTATACCATGGTTATTACTTATAACCCAAATTAGTTTTAAATCAGCTTATTTACCGCTGGTGTATTCAGAAGAATTGGTGTTCCATAACCAATTTTCTTCAGCTTTTTTAACTGCGTTTCAGCATCACCTACCACTAAATAGATCATTTTATCAGCATTCAAATACTTTTCTGAAAGCTTTTTTATGGAGCCAATAGTAATTTTGTTTGGTATTAATAACCAAATCTTTGACCTATCCCTCCACAGTGGTTTACTTGTAATGGTTGTCTGTTTCTGTAAAAAAAAAATCAGAAAATTCTATTTTAGTTAATATGGATCATTACTTAGTTTTTTCCTTCAAGGTTAAATAGAGGAATGGTATAGGATCAGAATTAAATTTGGCTGACAAAATCTAAAAAAACTTTTTTGTGAAGTTCTAAATCCATGGTAGGAGAAAGTGCTACACGTACGATGTAATCTTTGTCACCCTCTTTAGTCGTCCCTTGAGTTGATGTTGCCGGAATTGTCCAGTAACATCCTTTTAACTGCCCATAACTCACACAAAACTTGCTTTCATTAGGTATTTCTCTAATCATTAAATTTATTAACCTAAGATTTAACTCTCTTTTATGAGCTTCTTTTTCTTCCGTTGTGTTCCCTTTACTGGGAAGGTCTAATGAAAACACAGAGGGGGTAAATCCTTGGTCTGCCAATGCTGACGAAACAAAATTAATTTTCGCCGCTGGTAAAGTTTTTTTTATGAAGTTTACAAATTCATGTGTATTATGATATGCATCCTTTATTCTTTGATTCATAGAAGGCAATTGTTTTGCCAAAATCTCCATTTGAAGATTGGTAGCCTCATTATCGCAAAGTTTTAGATGAAATTCTATTTTTTTCATCAACCCTTCCGTTTTTTTATTTCCCACACAATAGCCCGCAGTACATTGCCCGCCACTTGGAAATTTAGATCCGCTTACATATGAAATGGTCCTAATTGGTGATAATATATCCTCTTCACCTAAAAAGTGTACATTTGGACAAAAGGTTTGATCTAAAACAAAAATAGGATCTGTAGCAATTTTACCAGTTGCAGTTTTTCGCTGTTTACTCAAAGTAGCGCTTAATTTGAAAAGATCCGGAACTTCAACTCTGGGATTTGTTGGAATTTCAGCAATTATGATTGGAATAGCATCCTCGTCAGCAATTTTATCTAAAAGAAGCGCAATACTTTCAACCATATCTTTACCACCGTCAACCAGTAAATCCAGTATTTCAACAGAGTCAATGCAAGCAGCAACCCGTCTGGCTTGGTCGTTTGTACCACCGTAACAATTGGGGGGAACAATAATTTTGATCGCCTTTCCTTTATGGTTTTCCTCCGCATCATGAATTAATCCCATGACAACCGCATATTGAATTGATAGTCCACTGGAAGCAATTAGTGCTTTTGTCTTGCTTCCGGTAATGGTCGCAATCGAATCTAAAACCATTGCTTTGTTTGTCTCGATAGTATTCTCTTTTGGTTCTAAAGAAGATTGTGCTGTCAGAATTTTCAACATAGCAAGACAATTGGCTGGCGTCATTGCAATGGTCTCTCTTCTTCTGACATGCTGAATTTCGGGGATATAACTTTCGTTTTGGTCTCCATTTACAACTAAAATACTTCCAAAGTCAGAATGAACATTGATAAAAAAGTCAATGTTTTTGGTAAAATCAAAAGTGCTAATTTCATCTTGCTGCGTAATGAAAATGGTACTCCCGTCAAACTTGGAAATGGCTGTTTCTTTTTCAATCTTCTTTAAATCAAATGTATAGCCATAAATGTGCTGAAGTACTTCAACATCAAAAAATTCTGGTAATTCACCAGTGTAAATAATTTGAGTGTTTTTGCCAGCTAATAAATTTTTCCTTAGTACTGCCAAAATCGGAGTCGTCTTTGAGGAAAAACTAATTACATTTTCTGGTTTTAAATGATGTAAGTGGGCAATCACCCATTCTAATATACAAGATAATGGATGCCCTAATCGAATATAGTCATAAGCAGTGGGTAACTCTCCTAATGCCTTTGATTCAGAATTATTGCTATTAAATAAAATTTCAAACTGTTCTAAGAATTGAGTTTTTGCCAATTTTTCGTCATAAATATCTAGTCTGTGAGTTGTTAGATTCAACCAGCCAGTTGGCTTATTTTCTAACACGTCTTTAATATAACGTAATATTTTATTGTCTTTCATAATTTCCACCTTTAGATAAGATGGTAATATACAGTAATTAGATTTATTTAAAAGTGTTACAAGAGGTTTTATTATTACAGATCTGTTGTCAGTGTTGTGAAAGTGTCAGGAATAAATCCTCTAGGAGTGCTCTTTTTGGTTAGTCAGTAAATAAATATATGGCATAGAAACTTCAATCAGAATTCTTTAACAAAAATTATTTCGTCGGTCTTAAAAAAGATATTATTAAAAAAAAATAGTTTACCCGTAATTAAAAAATCCCTAAACGAATGCTCGGAGTGCTTACTCGCACCGGAGTGTTTATTATAGTACGATTTGGTCTTCTCTGATAGTTGTGTCTGTTGTCGTATTGGTAATAATAAAACTGGGCATTGCTATAAAAATAATCGCTATGGTGATCGTGATTGCAATGTTGGTGATGTTCTGCGTATGCCTCTTTTTTTCCTTGAATGTAGGCGCGATAAGCTTTTTTGTTGTTTTTCTTTAATTGTTTTTCGTATTTTTTTTGTTCTTTCCAAAAAGCTTTGTCTTCGCTGTTGTTTTGAGCAGTAAACTCCTGCTCATATTTTGCATCCTCTGCAGCGCGTTGTTGGTAATAAGTTACCGTAGCTTGTTTTGTGTTTTTTTTTGGTTCATCGGTACTATTGGCTTCTTGCGCATTTATATTTATGGCAAAACCAATAGTGATCAAAATGAGTAAGGCTTTAAATGTGTTCATAATTTTTATTTTAGTGATTATTGAGTGCTTCTTTATTGATAGCATTCTCAAGTAAGACAACTCTAAAGCAATTTACCCTACCAAGGGTTCATAATGTTTGTGACCCAACATACGTTGTATTTCTAATGCCGAAAAACTCTTTTGTGACAGCATCACGAGTTCAATACAGAGCATCCAATATTGGAAAAAGCAAATTAGTATTCTCCATAACGGTGCCTGAACGAAGACTGACACGACTACCGCATTTTTTGCATTGAAATTTTAAATCTGCCTTACGAAAGTAATGTTCGGTGTGTTGACACTTTTTACATACAATTCCCATTTCAAGTAGTTTAGCTTTGAATCCCTTATTACGTGTGGCTTAATCAGGGTATTTCTCTAAAAATTCAGGTAGGTTCATAGCTCGTATTTAATAGGTTGATGACTCAAAAACAAGCTATTTTTAGCATTGGTACTCATATTAAATTAATGCCTTTCAGCAAAGCTATTACAAATTAGATTCTCTAGAAACCAAATTCAGGGTTACAAGAACTAAATAAGCGACCTGAGCAATCGGTGCTTATTTTGAAAACAAACATTGTAGCTTGTATAATTACTAAGCTGGTTTTGTATAAACAATAAAAAACAGTAGTTTAGCTAATAATTTTTTATTTATAAAATCCGTAATCTGCAAACCTAATAAATATGTCACAAGAAACTACTTCTGGAAGCCTAAAAAAAGGAAAAGTTGTGAATGTCATTCCGTTAAAAACAGCCCAAAGATGGGCAAAACGATGGTCTAAACGAGAAGGAAATTATAACAAACACCATCATTTAAATGCTTTTTTGATCCCTAAAATTGATTTAGTAGAAGTCCTCAAAGAAGGGGTCGATGCAGTGAGAGCATACATAGGAGTTGATGATGATGGAGTAGAAAAATTAATGATTGTGGGAACAAAATATGATCCCCTAACTCAAATTTATGTTGATATGATCACTCAAGACAATGGTGACGCTGGTGCAACGGAAGATGATATTTATGATTTTACGTCTCCTTGTCCATCTACTTGTGATCCTGAAACTCTAATGCTACAATAGATGTTAAATGTATTTATATATGTAGGTCTCTTGGTTTTATTTTTGAATTTTGTTTTATTTATCCGGTGCTTTTCTCTTCAGGATAAAGTCTTTAAGATTTTTACAGGATATTTAGGGTTGGTTTTAGTTATCCAAATAATTTCGAATGTCTTTGCAAGAGTTAATATTAATAACCTTTATTTGTCTCATTTTTATTTTGTGGGTCAGTTTATAATACTCAGTTTTTTTTACAAAGTTTTATTAAAAGAGACGTATCAAAAAAAGATTGTTACAGTGGGTTTGTATGCTGGTTTAGCAGTCATTGGAATTCAATACGTACTAGATCCGAGTTTGTTTTTTAAATTCAATTTATTCGAAATATTCATTACCTCTTTTTTAATAGTTAGCTACGCAACCCTACATCTTTACAATATATTAAATGAGAAAAAAGAGTATTATTATATCAATATGGGTATTTTACTCTATTTATTTGGAAGCACCATTTTATTTATAGTAGGAAATTTGACAAATATATTGAGACTGGAATACACAAAAATACCTTGGGTATTGAACTCAGGACTCTATATAGTCTACCAATTATTCATTTTACTAGAGTGGAAAAAAAGTTTTTCCAAAAAGTAATTAAATAAATATTTATGAAGGCAGAATTAATAAATGAAAGTGATATAATCGAAATAATTATTTATTCCTGTGTTGCTTTTCTTTTGATGGGATTCGTCTTAATCTTGTTTTTCTATTTTTCGAGAAAAAAAATTATCCAGAAAGAATTAGAAAAAAAAGATCTGGAAATCCAGTATCAAAAAGAGCTATTGAGTGCCGTAATTATTACGCAAGAAGAAGAGCGCAAGCGTATTGCCCAAGATTTACATGACGACATCAGTTCTCAGCTTAATATTGTGTCTTTGAACAGTCATTTGTTAAATACTCCAAATTTGACCAAAGATGAGGTAGGAACAATTACCGAGAATATCATCAATCTGACTGCCAAAGCGCTGGATAGTTCCAGGAAAATCGCACACGGTTTGTTACCTCCGGTTTTAGATAAATTTGGACTAGATGCAGGAGTGGGAGAATTATGCATGGAATGCAATAGTTCTCAAGTTGTCACGGTAAATTATGAAAATACAACCTTCTTTGATATTAAAGATAATATGAAGCATTTACACGTATTTAGAATCTTGCAAGAGTTGATCAATAATTCCATTCGGCACGGTAAGGCAACTGTCATATCTATTCTTTTTGAGGACAATTACGGACTCAAAAAATGCTCTTATTCTGATAATGGAATTGGTTTTGATATGAAAAATAAAGACAAGCAAAAAGGTCTTGGGATGAAAAATATTGATAGTAGAGTCGCTTTTTTAAACAGCACCATTGTCATTAATTCAGCTGTAAATAAAGGGATTACGGTCACTTTTAATTTTTAAATAATGAATGATGTTATTCAAATAATTTTAGTAGATGATGAAATTCTTTTTAGAAAAGGAATCTCTTTTTTGCTGGAACGGGAAACAAATATTGAGATTGTTTTTGAAGCCTCCAATGGGGATGAATTGATTTCCTACCTTCGCAGTACTAAAAATCATCCCGATATTATTATCATGGATCTGAAAATGCCAATTTTAAATGGAGTCGAAGCCACTAAGATCATCCATAAAGAATTCCCTGAAATAAAAATTATAGCGCTAACCAGCTATGATTCTAAATCTTTTGTGGCGAATATGATTGATGTTGGTGCTGTTTCCTATGTGATAAAAAATGCGACACCACAAGAATTGCTTACAACCGTAAATGAAGTGGCTTTAAAAGGATTTTACTATACGGAATATGTCATGAAAATTATTCAAACCAATATTTTGAACACTAGAAAAACGAAAAGTAACTTTGATAGTGGATTTTTGAGTGTACGTGAATTGGAAGTACTCAAACTTATTTGCTATCAAAAAAGCACCTTAGAAATTGCAGAGCAACTTTTTATAAGTCCAAGAACGGTGGAAGGACATCGAAATAACTTGTTGCTTAAAACAGAATCCAGGAATATTGCAGGATTGGTTGTGTATGCGGTTCAAAATGAAATTATGCCGTTTGAAGATTAATCAGAACCCATTTGTACTAAAAGCAATGCTGGATGCACTTTTTTTTTGCAAAAAAAGAGAAGATTTTTTTAAAATTTTAAACAACTTAAATTCAGGTTTTAAGATAAGGGATTCCTTTAACAAATGCCAATGGACTAAGAAATAGGGTGCTTTTTTTCGATTCTGTTATACGGCTTGAACTTTAACGAATATCCTTTGAAATCTTTTTTAAAAATAGTTTTCAGCATTTTTTTTATGGATTGTATTCCGCCAAAATCCCGTAAATAGGTAAACAGAAATTGCGATACGATCATTTTTTTTGATTCATGGTCAAATTCAGTTTCAAATTTGATAAAATCAGTGGTGACAGTAGCAAGCTGTGATTCAATTTCATCACAATTAAAATAATCAAACGGATCAGGATTTAAATTTGTAGCTCTTAACGCAAAGTGAATTCGGTAGTCTAGTTTACTGACGGCTAAGGTTTTTATAAAACCAGAATAAAATGGATTGGTTACATATCCTAATCCTATTTTGAATTTATTTTTTCTTAAAATACCATGTTCAATATCATTTAACGAGAATATGGAACGTGCAATCTTTATCCTTTTAAGACGATACATAGTGTCGTCTTGTTTTGTTTCGTTTAGAATAATGAGATAAAAAGCATTATAGATATTAATCCAAAAAGTTTTTTTTAAAGCATCAGTGTCCAGACTCTTTTCGATTTTTGTATGTCTGATATAATAAAGTTGTCTTCTGAGGGAAGTCGTATCTTTTCCTAATTTTGCAGTTGATAGGATTTCTTCTGATAACGCGGCATAATAATTTTTTGAAACAATTGGTTGTGGTGTTTTTTGGTCTCGATTTAGCATTACAGAAGAAAATAATTAAAACATAAAGTGTAAAAAACAACAATAAGTCCTACTAACAAAGAAAATCCAATTTTTTTAAAAATAGTTTTAAAATTAAAATGGTTATTGTTTTCCTTTGAATTTAGTACTAAATTTTTCATTTAATGTAGATTAGGTTATAGTTACAAATTTATAGATACTAATTCGTCTGGCTTTAGGTGTTTTTACGTGGTTTTATTTAAATTAGATTGGTGCATTCATTTTAAAGTTAAATTATTCTCATTTGAACGGCTTCCTTTCTATCTTTGAAATATAAAAAGGCAATACAATGATGTACAAGCGATTTATATATATTCTGATTTTTCTACTATCAATTTCCGTAAAAGCTTCTTTTATTTTGTTGCCAATGGATGAAACCACGCAACAAAATCACTTGAAGGCGTATGGAATTACGTTTTGGTGTTTGGAAAAAAATCACAAAGTCAGCTGGCTACTCAACTACCGTGGCGGTTCTTTTTTAGTGCCTGATGCGCAGGAAATACGCAAAGAGTGCCAGATTAGAGGAGTGAGTTTTGAAATAATCTCTGATGAGGAAGAAGTGATACTCTTAAATGAAATCTCCAGTCCGTCCCAGAATATGGAATCCGTTATTTTAGAGAAAGCACCAAAGATTGCAGTGTATACACCAAAAGGGAAACAACCGTGGGATGATGCAGTGACGCTGGTCTTGACCTATGCTGAAATTCCTTTTACAGCTATATATGATCAGGAAGTGTTGGGAGACCAATTGTTGCTTTATGACTGGTTGCACTTGCATCACGAAGATTTTACCGGGCAATACGGTAAGTTTTACGGAGCGTATAAAAATGTACCTTGGTATATTGAACAAAAGAAAGAAGCTGAAATACTGGCGACAAAATTAGGGTTTTCAAAAGTATCTGACGAAAAGGGAGCTGTGGCTAAAAAGATTAGGGACTTTGTAATAGGAGGTGGGTTTATGTTTGCAATGTGCTCCGCAACAGATAGTTTTGATATTGCTCTTGCAGCGGATGGAGTAGATATTTGCGAAGCTATGTTTGATGGGGATGTGAGTGAAGGCAATTACCAATCGAAGATGAATTATAGTAATTCTTTTGCTTTCAAAGATTTTATCTTAGAGCGAAGACCTGAACAATATGAGTTCTCTGATATTGATATGACCTCTAAACGAAGAATTCCTATGGAAAAAGATTATTTTACCTTAATGGAATTTTCGGCAAAATGGGATCCTATTCCCACTATGTTGTGTCAAAATCACACACAACTTGTCAAAGGATTTATGGGACAAACAACATCATTTGATGCGGTACTTGTAAAATCGAATGTTTTAGTCATGGGGACAGGTGAACTTAATGGCGAAGCCCGTTATATTCATGGGCAGAAGGGGAAAGGGATGTTCACTTTTTATGGGGGTCATGATCCGGAGGATTTTCAGCATCAGGTAGGCGATCCCCCTACAGTTTTGGACTTGCATGCAAATTCACCCGGATACCGTTTGATTTTGAACAATGTGTTGTTCCCTGCAGCTAAAAAGAAAAAATTAAAGACATAAGTAAGTAGAAAGTTTAAAAGTCGTAAAGTCAAAAGAATTAACTTTAAGTAAAACAGCTTTAAATAAGATTGTTATGTAATTTTATCTTGATTTTAAAATTAGACATTATACCATGGTTATTACTTAGTATGAAAAATACAATCAGTACCGATTGGTTTTTTTAGCCCTGATGGTATTGGTATACCACGCTTTTTAGCGTGGATAAAACGAACAGCAGGAATAGCTCCAAATAATTTAAAATCAAAAAAAAAGCCACCTGTTACGGTAGCTTTTGTGATGTAAAAGATAAATGATTAAACGCTTCCATCTTCATTTTCCTTGTCTAAATATTCCTGAACAATATCAATTGCATTAGTCACAACATCACTTAATGCGGTGTGGATATCAATTCAAAGAAAATTCAAACCAAATAGGAACGTGATCGGATATTTTTCGAGCTTCTTTTTGTGTGCTAAAATTTTTATAAAAAGGAATAATACCGGAATTTAGAAGTGTAGTTTTAGAAGTTTTGTAATACATATTATCAAATTCAGAAGCGAGACAAATCTCTTTTTTGCATTCTTGTTTCAACGAGGTTTTTTGGTTTACTAAAATAGATTGAAATCCCATTTTTTTCAACGAATTGAAAACCGAATGTGATTGCGGACAGTTGAAGTCTCCTGCAAAAATTAAATTCAAGGTGGGATATTCATCAGGTAAAAATTTGAAATATTTAATCTCGGTTTCGGGTTGCTTTTTTTTAGTAATAGCATGAAAATTCACCAGCGTGAATTGTTTGTTTTCATATTGAAAAGTGCAATAATAAGGCTCTCTCTCAATCTCTAGATGGTATTTTTTTTCGAGCCAAGCTTTTCCTATTTTCTTTACTTTGCTCGTTTTCCAAATGAAGGCATATCTTTCGGTTTTATAGGCACTGCTGCTGGTGGGGTCACTGATCACATACTCCCATTTAGCTCCTTTTCGGTTGAGTTCATCTGTTAATCGTGCTACTGCCTGTGCGCCTCCATATCCGGCAACCACTTCCTGAATGGCAATTATGTCGTAATCTTTCAGCGTTTTTGCAATATAAGTAATGGTTTCTTCGGATTTCGATTTTCCAAAATTGGCTATGTTCCAGGAAAGGATTTTGGTTTGAGCGAAAGCAAAAGTGGCTAGGAAGAGGAACAGTAAGGAAAATAGGGGTTTCATTTAATTAGGAGAATATTAGTATCACTTTTTACGGATAGAATTAGAGTAGCTCAAACGTATGATAATTAAATGGAATTTGAGGAATTTTTCGAGTCTTATGGATTGTTTAATATTGTTTTCTGATGTATTTTATTTTGGTTATATCGACAAAGGAGAAATTTCATTACTTAGACTTGTTATAGGATTCTCCTTTTTTGAAATAATAATAATTGTATGTACTAGAGGCAGTATGGTACAAATAACGGGTAGTCTTGAAAGATAATTACAATTTTAATATTTGATTTTTTTTGAGATTCATATAATTTTTTTTAAAGTTTGGTATAAACAATCAAATGACCATAGTTAGGAACTAAAGCTAATTCTTTTTGTTATTTATTTTATAGTTGTAAATCCCTTTTTGGACTTCATTGATACTGTTGATAGTCTCCAGTTTTAATTTTGCCAATATTTTTTCTTCTATAATTTCACCATTTTTCAAACGGATTTTTATGCTATAGCTTTTGTGTTCATTCATTTTTAAAAAAATAAATACAATCAGAAAAAAAGTAATCAGTAAGATTAGGTCTATTTGCAGGTATAAATAGGAAAGAAAACCCAAGGATAGTAATGCCAAAATAATTATAAATGTATAAACCGGCGTCATTTTATTTACTTTAACGTGAGTCTTATCTAACTCACAAAATAATATTTTTTGTGTTTTATAAGTCAATATTATTCCGTTTTCAGTTACCGTTATTTTTCTGAAATTGTTATTAAAAATCATTTGTTTAATTATAATTAAATATTCTTGTCAACTTTTAGAATTTATGGTGCAACAGGTACTTTAATGACTTAGGTTTAAAGGTCATATTACAGGATTTATTTCGTATTGTAAATACTTTTACAAAGCAAATCACTTCCCTTCATAAGCCCCAACAGTTTCCAATAATTCCTTTTCAAATTGATAAATGTCATCAATTGACTGAATGTGATGTTTTATTTCGATTTTGTTTTCATTGAAAAGGCCAAGATATTTTTTAGTTCCGTTGAGATGCAACCTGCATAAAGGTTTGCGGTTGTTGTCATCAAGTAAAATCCCAAAGTAGGATTGAGTATCCCGAGGAACGATTCTGTTTACAGGAATTTTACGCCTTAGAATAGCCACGACAATTCGGTAGGCTTCCAGTTCTTCATCACTCGTAATCACTTTGCTCGCTTCTTCAACGGGTTCCATTTTTTCTTCTTGTTGTTTTATTGTTTCTTTATTTAGTGCGGCATTCAAGCGGTCATTAATTTTTTCGTTGATAAATTGATTAAATGCTTTTTGAACTAACATTTTGAATTCTTCCATCACTTTTTCCGTAAGTCTTCCAGCATATACTTTATTAGCAAAGAGTTTTATAAAATCATTCGAGGGATTTTCCAGTTCGTCATTAATCTCTTTTTTGATTTCTTTGGTATATTTTAAAGCACTCGCATTGTTTAGAATGTGATCTACATTAAAACTTGATTTATGGAATTTAGCAATTTCAATGATCGAATTTTCTTTGAGATTGATGATGTCAAACTCCAGAAAAGGCTTCTGGTCCATTTTGTTTTTCTCGTCTAAATCGGTATAAAATTGATATTGAATGCCATTAGTTAAGAGTGCAAAACGAGTTTTTGTGACATGAAAATAGCGAAATAGTTGTGAGCTGTGCACTGAAAGGTTTTCTTTCCAGCTTTTGCATTCAACAATTAGGATGGGTTCACCGCTCTGGAAAATAGCATAGTCTACCTTTTCTCCTTTTTTTAATCCAATATCGGCAGTGAATTCAGGGACTACCTCCAGCGGATTGAAGGCATCATAGCCAAGCATGTTGATAAATGGGAGTACAAATGCGTGTTTGGTTGATTCTTCGGTTTCGATTTTGTCTTTTAACTGAATGATTTTATCCGCTAGGGATTTTAGTTGAATGGTTAATTCCATAGTATTTTGTTGCTAATTGGTTTCAAAATTACTTCCGTAAAAGATAACTTCTTTACGGTTTTCCTCATTTGGATTGTTTTTTCCGAATTTTATACGCTATATCAATAATCCGCCGATACTCAGTACAACTATTTGTATTGAAAACAACAGGATGTATTTCATAATTATAATTTTTTCCATTGATTCTTTTTTTTACGTTCCGATGTGTAAATAACTTTACCTTTTCGTTGTCTTGAAGAGCTTTTTAGCTTTTCTTGAGGTATAGCAATCCCAATTGGACTTTGTATTGGATTTGCAAGAGGTATTTGATTTTTTCTTTTTAACGAATCAGTTTGCGTATTTGTTTTTTTGTCTATAGCTGTATCCGTTTGTTTTGGTACTACTAACACATCGTCATCATATTTTCGATGTATTTGGTTGTGAAGTATTTGTCGGTGTTGAGGTTGTTTTTTTGGTTCTGATTTGCAAGATGTTAGGATGCAAAATGACAGTATAAAAAAGATGGGTTTTTTCATTTGGTTTTTGAACTCCCGATAGTTGTCCTTTGTCAAGATCCTTCCTTCGGAATATCGAGCGAATACTAAATTGGTTATTGTAAACTGGAGCATTTGTTTCATTTGATTTTTTATAAACCAAATCTAGCAACTTTTGAAATCTATTTTTTACGGGAAACCGTAAAGACATCATTTTTATTAAAATCAGGCTATGATTTGCCAATACAATGGTCAAAAAAAGAAGTGAATTTAAGCTAATATCGCATACTTAAGTAGCAAGAAAGATATATTGTCGCAATTATTAAAAAGAGTTTTTGCCACAGATTGTAAGGATTAAAAAGATTTTTAAAATTACATAACGAATTAATCTGTGCTAATCTGTGAAATCTGTGGCAAAGAAATTCAGTGCTTTATTAAAATACGACATTAAATTTTAGTCATCACTTATCTTTGGTACAACCGTAAAAAACATATCAATTCTACCGCTATGTTTTAGGATTTAATCACCGTGTCAAAAATCTTTGGAGCGCTGTAAATGATCTTAGCAATTGATTGTTTTTGATGCTTTTAAATTGCAGTAATAACGTTATTGGAATATTTTTTTTAGTTTTTAATAGTCTGAAATGCGAATTAGACTAATCCTAAATCTTTAGTGATGGCTATAAGATGTACGTTATTGTTTGCTTTGAAATATATTTTAAGCCTATTGATGCGTTTTTCAAGACTACTGGTGCCACTAGGAATAATTCCGGAATTTTTAAATTCCGAAGCAATATCCTCCAGGGTTAATCCATTGGATAAAGATTTTAAAAGTAAAATATCATAGGCTTCAATTTCAAAAAGGGATTTGTTTCTTAAAGCATGGCGTACTTCCTCAGATGGATGAAGGTTCTTATTATTATAAATATTTTGTATCGTTTTCTTGAGTTCCGGAATACTGTCTCTTCCTTTTGATACATAGGCATTTATTCCTAAATTAGTATACAGTGATTTTATTCTAAAGGATTTGTCTTCTATCGAAAACACAATGGTTTTAAGTTCAGGCTGTTCTTTTTTTACGGCTTCAATGAGTTCCTCACCAGAGGATAATCGATCCTGACGGTGATCGGGTTTAAATGATAAATCACTAATCAACAAGTCATAGGGAACTTTGTCATGAAGGGCTCTTTTTATTTTTAGGAAAGCTTCATCACAGTATTTGGCATGGTGAATTTCTAAAATAGAAAGCTCTCTTAGTGCTTGAATTATTGCGATGCTTATAGTGTCTAAATCTTCGGCAACTAAAACTTTATGGAACATATGGACTAGATTATATTGGAAAAATAAAACGGACTCTAAACCCTTTGTTGGATTTACTGTCAAAATTAAGGGTTCCTTTTATGGCATGAATACGGTTTTCCACATTTTGAAGTCCATTTTTTGAAGTTAATTCTTCAAGCGTGGCTCCAATACCATTATCAGTGTAATCGACTTGTAATTTATTTTTATTTTTTTTGAAAGTTAATACAACTAAACTGCATTGGCTGTGCTTTTTCATGTTGACCAGTAACTCTTGTACCACTCGGTAAAGCGTTATTTTTTTAGTACTGTTTATAGCGTTCCACTGAATTGTATCCATTCCATTGGTTAATATATTGATTTCATTTGTTTGAAAACCGGACATCATTTCTTTTAAACTAGTTTCAAACAGTGCTCCTGCTTCAATAGTGCTGTTTTCTCTGGAAATGTTTCGTGTCCGGGAATAAATAGTGTCTAGGCTGGTTAGTAAAACTTCTTTATTTTGTGCGGTGGATAAATCTTGTGTTTCTGCAAATGCCATGGTTTGATACACATCGTTAGCTAGTTCATCATGTAGTTTTTTTGAAATTCGAATTTCAGTGGTATATGAAATTTTCACCTTTTCTCTTCGGTTTTTAGCCATAAGAAAATTTGCTGCGGAAATGCTTATTATTAAGGTGAATACGATAACAAAGGATAAAATTAGATTTCTATTTTTTTGCTTTTCTAATAAAAGTGCATTTTTTATTTTTTGTGTTTTTAGTTCTAAATTTTCATCTTTATCTTTTTTAGAATCATATTTTATTTTTGCAAATTGATTTTTTGCTTTTTGTCGGGCTTTATTGATGCTGTCATTGATGTGGAGGTGAAGAATGGAAAATTTTTTTGTTTCCTTCCCAACGCTATTTCGTATTAATAATGCGATTGATTTCAATCGGTCATCAACATTGTTAATTTTTGTTGCTTTTTCGTAAGCTAATTGTGCATATTTATAAGATAATCCAGGATTGGGTTTTTTATAGAACTCAGCAATATTAAGATAACTGGTTGTAATTCCAAAGTCATCTTTTATTTTTTTTCTAATGATTAAAGCGGTATTCAGATAGTGAAGACTTCTTGAATCACCCATTTTGAAATAGCAATAACCCAAATTATCAAGAACCCTGGCATTATTTTCCTCATCGTTTGAAATGTTTGTATGGAGAGTTAATGGCAACAGAAGCTGCAGTGCGCTTTTGTAATCATTTTTGCCTATATACGCTACGGCAATATTATTTGTAAGGATTGTTTTTTGTGATTCATCCGGGATTTGATTGAGTGCTTTATTATAGTAGAGTATTGCATTGTCATAGTCATAAAGTCGCTCGTAA
This sequence comes from Flavobacterium sp. LS1P28, assembly GCF_003970335.1. NCBI lineage: Bacteria > Pseudomonadati > Bacteroidota > Flavobacteriia > Flavobacteriales > Flavobacteriaceae > Flavobacterium > Flavobacterium sp. LS1P28. The sequence continues at coordinate 203,180 of NZ_RYDI01000003.1, forward strand.
TTAATACCTAATATATTGTATACAGCACATTTGTAGTAGCGATTTGTTGTTTTTTGGAATAAGGAAATAGCCTCAGTAGCCGTGGTTTCACTACTCAAATAATCCCCTTGTATTTGCTGAATTACAGCCATTTTTAATAAGGAATAAATTATTTTTCCAGTATCCGTTCCTTCATTACAAGCTAATTTTGATTCGTTGTAGTAATAAAAAGCACTATCATAAACTTGGTTTTCAAAATGTTTTTCTGCACGTAAAAAATGCTGTTGGTAGTGCGGGTTGCTTTTGATTTGTGTTGCAATGTTACTTTCTTTTTTGCAAGATATAAATCCTGTAAATAAAAGGATGAGTGAAATTAAAAACGGGGAATTCAACTTTTTAAGTTTCATTCCCCGAAAATACATAAATTAATTTTAGATATGGATTTAATTCTATATTTGTATTGTTATTTTGGAGGAGGAATTTTAGTTTGTCCATTCGCACCTCCTCCTGTATCATCTGCGGATACTTGTTGTTTGTTATCTGGAGTGGTTTGTACTTCGTCATTGGTACAGGAAACCATTGCAATTCCGGCAATGATTAAACACGATACTAGTAGTATTCTTTTCATTTTTTTTTGAATTAAAATTAAATATGGGTTGGTCAGTCCGATTTCGAAATCGAATTGTTATCAGGATTAGCCTACCATAAAAGATTTGCTTTTTGGGGAAGTAAGTGTGCTGAAAACAGAGTAGGACCATCTATACTTCCCGAATAGACCGACCAGGCTGTTTTGTAGCACTTTTTTTAAGAACTAGTTTTGTACATTTGTCTTGATTGCAATTCAAGACAGCAAAGAATTCTTAAGCAAAGGAATGAGGATAGTGCAGTTTGTTCTCAAAGGAATTCCGGTAATTCCGGTAATTCTGATAGTTTCCGACTAATGCTTATAAATACCAAAATAGGAGTATGAATAAAATTACTTTTGAGGAGTATAAACGTGCCATTAAAGCAGAATATCAAGTATCTAAAATGGATGAAGTGTCGGGAATATTATTAAATCCAACCCCTGCACAATTGCGGAATCTATGCTTGATGAAATTGGGTAATGGCCTGTCCAATGCAGATGAAAATGTATTTAAAATGTTTTTTGATGCTAAAGCGGAGGATACTTTGAGACGGGTAATTGAAAATTTTGATCTCGGAAAATTTAAACCCATTATATCCTTTCTAAAAGGACAGAAAGATTCTGATACTGCGGCTAGAATAGAATTAGCAGCCATTTTGGTAGATTTTATTCCAAGGCCTTATAATACGTATTTACTCCATGGTAAGAGTAGCGAAAGAGATGCTCAAGAAAGTGTTAAAGCGTTTCAAAAAAAGAGAATGACCGATGTTGGTATTCAATTAGTGAACCCTACTAATAATGTTCTAGCAGGAATCTCTCAATATGCGCATTTGAGAAAATCAGGAATTATTCTTGCTATTTTGATGGCATTATTTTTTATGGGATATACTGTAAAAGGAATTTTTTTTCCAGAGAAGGACTGTATGAAATGGGAGGGGAATTATTATGTAGCAGTAGATTGCTTGAAAGACAATGGACAGTTTGGAATTAGTAGTTCCATTGATGAGGAGGTAATGAAATTAAAGAAAGTAGATTGTAGTAGTACGTTGCAATTCTTTAATAAAGAGACACCTATCGTGTGGTATTGTAAGCGTGATGGAGTGATAGAACTTTTCAATATGGCAGGATTTCACCCAGTAACGGGAAAACCACTAAAGCCTATTACCAAGTACATTATCAAAAAGTATAATTTAATGCAATGATGGTGTAGAAGCAGTTAAGCTGAACAGTATGTAAACAAAAAAACCCAATCTTTCGGATTGGGTTTTTTATATAAGTAAGTAATCTAAATTGAGTTATAAAACGTTTATTTTACTTTATTAAGTACAGCTTTGAAAGCTTCTGGGTGATTCATTGCTAAATCAGCAAGCACTTTACGGTTCAATTCGATTCCGTTAGCTTTTACTTTACCCATGAATTGTGAATAAGACATTCCTTCCAATCTAGCTCCAGCGTTGATACGTTGAATCCATAATGCACGGAAATTTCTTTTGTTCACTTTTCTGTCACGGTAAGCGTAGCACATTGCTTTCTCTACCGCATTCTTAGCAACTGTCCAAACGTTTTTACGTCTACCAAAGAAACCTTTGGCTTGCTTCATTATTTTTTTTCTTCTTGCTCTTTTAGCAACTGAATTTACCGATCTTGGCATAATTTTTATTGTTTTTTGTAGCAGGCGGCTTGAATTAAATCAAAAGCGCTTAATGGCCGTACTCCAAGGTTATTTTAAATTGTTTTAACCTAAAGACTATTTAGTCAAAAGTTTTTAAAGTCGAATGTCCAAAGGCTTTAAGACCTTTGACTTTGCAACTTTAAGACTTATTAAATAATTCTTAATTGTTGTTTGATGCTTTTCATATCTGTTTTGTGAACTAGCGCAGAGTGTGTCAATGCTAATTTACGTTTTTTAGACTTTTTAGTCAAAATGTGACTTTTAAAAGCATGCTTTCTTTTAATCTTTCCAGAACCAGTAACTTTAAAACGTTTCTTGGCGCTAGATTTGGTTTTCATTTTAGGCATTTTTTCCTAGTGTTTTAATTTATTCGTACTTACTTATTTTTTCCTCTCCCCAGCCCTCCCCAAAGGGGAGGGTGACGAGAAGTTATATTTGTTTCTCCTTTTTTTGTTCCCTTCCTTCGGAAGGGTTAGGGGAGGATATTACTTTTTCTTTTTAGGAGCGATGAACATGATCATTCTCTTTCCTTCCAGAACAGGCATGGCTTCTACTTTTCCAAATTCTTCAAGATCTGTTGCCAATCTCAACAATAAGATTTGACCTTGGTCCTTGTATATGATTGAACGCCCTTTGAAGAAAACGAATGCTTTCAATTTGGCTCCTTCTTTCAAGAATTTTTCTGCATTCTTTCTCTTAAACTCATAATCATGCTCATCGGTCTGTGGGCCAAAACGGATTTCTTTCACAACAACTTGTGTAGATTTCGCTTTTAGGATCTTATCACGTTTCTTTTGTTCGTAAACAAATTTCTTGTAATCCATGATTTTGCACACCGGTGGTTCTGCATTTGGAGAAATCTCAACAAGATCCAATTCAAATTGATCCGCTAATCTTAGAGCTTCCGAAAGTTTAAAAACTCCTGGCTCAATGTTCTCTCCTACAAGTCTTACTTCTTGTACACCACGAATAAGACTGTTTATTCTGTGTGCATCTTTTTTTTCTACGCGAGGTTGGTAACCTCTGTTGCTTCTTATTGCTATGACTTTATAATTTAAGTTAAACTGTAAATACTTTTAATGTTTTATTGATCTCTTCATTTACAATAGCAACAAATTCGTCTATTGTAACGCTGATATTTCCCTTTCCTTCTTGTCCGTGACGACGGATAGAGATGGTTCCGTTTCTCTCTTCTTCCTCGCCTACGATCAACATAAACGGGGTTTTTTGCATTTCGGCATCTCTGATTTTCTTCCCGATTGTCTCGTTTCTATTATCTATGAGGGCGCGAATTTCGTGATTTTCTAGCAAATCTAAAACTTTTTTCGCATATATTTCATATTTCTCGCTCAAAGACAATATTATAGCTTGTTCCGGCATTAACCAAAGAGGGAAATTTCCTGCAGTATGTTCTAATAAAATAGCAATAAAGCGTTCCATTGATCCAAAAGGAGCTCTGTGAATCATCACCGGTCTGTGTAATTCATTGTCAGATCCTTTGTAGGTCAAATCAAAACGTTCCGGCAGGTTATAATCTACTTGAATGGTTCCTAATTGCCATTGTCTTCCCAAAGCATCTTTTACCATGAAATCCAATTTTGGACCATAGAAAGCGGCTTCACCATATTCAACGACGGTGTTCAGCCCTTTATCTGCAGCAGCATTAATAATCGCATTTTCTGCTTTTTCCCAATTTTCATCACTACCAATATACTTATCTCTGTTTTCTTTGTCTCTCAAAGAAATCTGAGCGGTAAAGTTTTCGAATCCTAATGAACCAAATACATACAATACCAAGTCAATTACTTTCTTGAATTCTTCATCTAATTGTTCCGGTGTACAAAAAATATGGGCGTCATCCTGTGTAAATCCTCTTACACGGGTTAATCCGTGCAATTCACCACTTTGTTCGTATCTGTAAACGGTTCCAAATTCAGCATAACGTTTTGGTAAATCTTTGTAGGACCATGGTCTTACATTATAAATTTCGCAGTGATGGGGACAGTTCATCGGTTTCAATAAAAACTCTTCACCTTCAGCAGGAGTGCTTATAGGTTGAAAACTATCAGCACCATACTTAGCATAATGTCCTGAAGTGACATACAATTCCTTCTGACCTATATGTGGCGTAATTACTTGCTCATAACCCGCTTTCTTCTGTGCTTTTTTTAAAAACTGTTCTAAACGATCTCTCAATGCAGCTCCTTTTGGCAACCATAACGGTAAGCCTGCTCCAACTTTTTGTGAAAAAGCAAATAACTCTAATTCCTTTCCTAGTTTTCTATGGTCGCGACGCTTTGCCTCTTCTAGTAATAAAAGGTATTCCGTAAGATCCTTTTGTTTAGGAAACGAAGTTCCGTAAACCCGGGTCAACTGTTTGTTTTTTTCATCACCGCGCCAGTAGGCACCGGCAACACTCATTATTTTCATCGCTTTGATGATTCCAGTATTTGGAATATGACCACCGCGGCATAAGTCAGTAAACGTATCATGATCGCAAAACGTAATCGTTCCGTCCTCAAGATTGGTTATCATTTCTGTTTTATAAACGTTGTCTTTGTATAATTCTAAAGCGGCTTTTTTAGATACAGGACGTAGCTTGAATTCATGTTTTCCTCTTGCTATTTCAAGAACACGATCCTCAATTTTCTTAAAATCCGCGTCCGTTATTTTTTGATCTTCAAAATCCACATCATAATAAAATCCATTAGATATTGCTGGTCCGAGCGTTAATTTGATTCCTGGGTACATTTCCTCCAGAACCTGTGCCATAACATGCGAAGTAGAGTGCCAGAATGCTTTTTTTCCGTCCTCGTCATTCCAGGTATACAAGATAAGACTGCCGTCTGTCGTCAAAGGAGTTGTGGTTTCAATAGTTGTACCATCAAAAGAAGCCGAAATCACATTTCTGGCAAATCCTTCACTAATGCTTTTAGCAACATCCATCGGTGTTACCCCTGAAGCAAACTCTTTAACTGACCCGTCGGGCAAAGTAATCTTAATCATTGTTTATTATTTTAAGAATGCAAATATAGCGCATTGCAGAAATACACACAATATATAAGTAAGGTTTGTTGCTATATGGGTGTAAATACAAAATCATAACGGATTATAAACGAATGAAAAGCAATCATTTATTTTGGGGAGTTGTCTGCTTTTTTAGTTCGTTTCGTTCGTTTTCTACTATATTATTGCACGCTTTTCTTTCGTAAAACAAAGGAAAAGCCTTTTCACATTTATCAAAACTCAATTACACGATTAGTTTTCTGACGGACTTTAAAAAAAAATAAAATCCTGATCTTGCGGAATAAAATCCAATTTTGAAAATGTTTAATTTGACTCTTTACCATTTACTTCTCACCCTTCACTTTGTCAATTCACATTTTAAAACGATGTATCTTTGATTCTTTAGCACCTTTAAAAAATATTTCAATAAAAATGAACATCCCAAACTCACCTTTACCCAGAATAGTTATTATAGGCGGAGGCTTTGCCGGAATTGCGTTAGCTAAAAAACTCAAAAATAAAAAAGTCCAGGTTGTCCTTTTAGATAAACACAATTACCATACTTTCCAACCACTGCTGTATCAAGTTGCTACAGGCGGTCTTGAAGCTGGTTCTATTGCTTATCCCATTCGAAAAGTCATTCAGGAATACGATGATGTTTATTTTAGACTCACCAATGTTCAGGAAATTGATGCCGAAAACAAAAAAATTATTGCTGAAATTGGAGTATTAAGCTATGATTATCTCGTGATTGCCACGGGTTCCAAAACGAATTATTTTGGCAATAAGGAAATTGAGCGCAACAGTATGGCCATGAAAACCATACCGCAATCACTCAATATTCGAAGCCTGATTCTTGAAAATTTCGAACAAGCCGTTTTAACCACAGATGCAGCCGAACAAAACAGTCTCATCAATTTTGTCCTGGTTGGGGGAGGACCAACAGGAGTAGAGCTATCAGGTGCTTTAGCTGAAATGAAAAAAGCCATTCTCCAAAAAGATTATCCGGATCTTGATATTGCTAAAATGGAAATCAATCTCATTCAAAGTGGGGATAGAATCCTGAATACTATGAGCGAAGAATCCTCTTTAGCTGCCGAAAAATTTCTGGTCAGTTTAGGCGTAAAAATCTGGAAAAACGTACGTGTTACTAATTATGATGGACGTACTATAACGACAAATTCCAATTTAACGTTTGAAACTGCCACTCTGATTTGGACAGCAGGCGTTCAAGGTGCGGTTGTTGCTGGACTGGATGCAGCAGCACTAGTTGAAAAAGCAGAACGTATACGGGTCAATGAATTCAATCAAGTGATTGGTTATGATACTATTTTTGCAGTGGGTGATATTGCTTCCATGGAATCCGAAACCTATCCGCAAGGACATCCCATGATGGCGCAACCTGCGATGCAGCAAGGGAAATTATTGGGCGAAAACTTAATAAAATTAATTGAAAATAAACCCATGGAAGCTTTTGAATATAATGATAAAGGATCTATGGCAACCATAGGAAGGAATAAAGCGGTAGTCGATTTGCCGGGATACCATTTCAGCGGTGTTTTTGCCTGGTTTGTCTGGATGTTTGTCCACTTGTTTTCACTGATTGGTTTCAAAAATAAAGCCGTCGTATTCCTGAATTGGGTCTACAACTACATTCGTTTTGATCGGGAAGGCCGTTTGATTATCAGACCCTACAAAAAGAAAAGTTTTACGACATTTACCAGCGATGAAGTATAGAAAATCATGAATTTTAAAGTCTTATTTATAACTCATAACTTCTTTCCTTGTAATAATTTACCATCAAATTTATAAATTTACTATAGCCCTCGATGCCGTCTTTTTGCTGGTTTGCTTTCAGGAATTGATCATAAAAAGCATGGAATCCTTTGTCGATAATCGTGTCGTATTGCTTCCAGAAATGCTCACTTTCTTTGTAGTTTTTGATAATACCGGGATGAACAGTGTTTAATAATTGTTTAAAAACCACCTCGTCTCGGGCCTTCCAGTTGCTTAAACAATATCGCAAAGCCATGCTGTACCCCGAATATTGAATATACAAATCATCATTTTTGACCGAAGCTAAATACCCAATAAAATTGCATTCACTTTCGCTTGCAAAGCCTATTTGGTGTGCCATTTCATGATTAGTAGTCATGGGGAAACTGTACATTGGACCTAGGTAATTAACCTGTGCTTCATTGGTAAACGGATTCAAATAGCCTCCAAAACCCATGTAGGTCAAGGGCAAACTAATTAGCGATTTTTTAGTGCTTAGCTTTGAATAGGCGAAGTAAGGATGTTCCGCTTCCAGGTTTTTATATCCATTCATACTCATTTCAAAAACCTGTTCTTGAGAGTACGGAAATACCACTTTCAAGCTGTCATTTTTTGTGAGTTGGTTTTGAATGGCATTGGTTTTGGCAATTATTTTTTTGGTGAAAGCCAACAAATCAGCATCTGAATAGTCTTTTTGAATTTCCATTTTTTCAAAAAGCGGTTCACGGTAATAATTCAGTGCCCAAAGTACATGAAACAAAAAGTAAAAAACCGAAACAAAGCTCAGTATACTCAAAAGGGTGTCTTTCCAATTGGATTTCCATGTTTTTCGTTTGTTCCAAAGCCATTTGAAAACAAATAAAATAATTATGAAATAGAGACAATCGCCTATGGAAAATGGAATTTCTCCCAGAATGGTTCTCGAGAACAACGAAAGTATCGGGTAGAGACCATTGCTATACCATTCTTCTACCTGTTCCGGATAGAAGGAAATAATTTGTAAAAGTAGTATTTGGATAAATAGAAAGGAGGAAAGGAAATATTTTGTTTTCAATGGTTGAATTTTGGAAATGTAAATATAATTACAATATCAATTACTACCGTAAGGAATTTAAACTTTGTAACTTTGGGACTTGTAAATGTTAAACCTCAAACACAAATAAATGAGTCAAGAAATAAGAAGTCTGGAACCAAAAGCACTTTGGAACAAGTTTGCCGATTTGAATGCCGTGCCTCGTCCTTCTAAAAAGGAAGATCGTGTGATTACGTTCATAAAAAAATTTGGCGAAAGCCTTGGATTAGAGACTTTTGAAGACGAAATTCGCAACGTAATTATCCGAAAACCGGCAACTGCTGGTATGGAAAACCGAAAAGCTATCGTACTTCAAGGACATTTGGATATGGTGCACCAAAAAAATGCTGATACTGTTTTTGATTTTGATACCCAAGGAATCGATATGTATGTTGATGGAGATTGGGTTCGTGCTCGAGGAACAACGCTTGGTGCTGATAACGGTCTTGGAGTTGCTGCGATTATGGCAATTTTAGAAAGTACTGATATTCAGCATCCTGCAATAGAAGCTTTGTTTACTATTGACGAAGAAACAGGAATGACAGGAGCACTGAACTTAAAAGGAGGTATTCTACAAGGTCAAATTCTTTTAAATATGGATACGGAAGAAGATGATGAAATAGATATTGGTTGTGCAGGAGGAATTGATGTGACGGCCACTGCAGAGTATGATGAAGAGGCCACTCCCGAAGGTTCTGTGGGGTATACAATTACTGTAAAAGGCCTGAAAGGCGGTCACTCCGGAATGGATATTCATAAAGGGTTAGGCAATGCCAATAAAATCATGAACCGATTGTTATTTGATGGTTTTGATAATTTTGGTTTGCAAATCTCCGAAATAAAAGGAGGAAGTTTACGCAATGCAATTCCGCGTGAAAGTCAAGCTAAAGTAATTATTGCTGAGGTATATGATGAAGCTTTTGTTTTTGACATGCAGCAAATTGTAAACGAAATCAAAACGGAACTTAAAACGACAGAGCCAAATTTAGAAGTTGTTTTTGAAAAAATGGAGGCAGCTCCTGCTAGAGTAATGCCTACAATTGCTCAGTTTTATTTTGTACGATCTATGTATACGGCGCACAACGGAGTGTACAGCATGAGTGCTGATTTTGCAGATTTAGTAGAAACATCGAATAATATTGCCAAAGTAATTGTAGGTGATGGACAACTTTCAGTACAATGTTTAACACGTTCTTCTGTTGAAACGGCTAAATTTGATTTGGCCAATGCGCTGCGTTCCGCTTTTGAACTAATGGGTTGTGAAGTAGAATTTTCAGGTGCGTATCCTGGTTGGACACCAAATTCAGAATCTGAAATTTTGGATGTTTTGGTGCCAATCTACGAAAAACAAAACGGTGAAAAACCAAAAGTAGTGGCGTGTCACGCAGGATTAGAATGTGGAATTCTAGGGACAAATTATCCGGATATGGATATGATTTCCTTTGGGCCAACCATTCACGGAGCGCATTCCCCTGATGAAAGAGCTAGTATTTCTTCTTCTCAGAAATTTTGGAAATTTGTTTTGGAAATTTTAGCTACTATTCCAGTCAAATAAAACAAAGTGTTCAGTAATCAGTTTTTAGTATTCAGTCTATTTGTAACTGAATACTAAAAACTGCTCACTGCTCACTAATAATTAGTCTCTTTTGGGAGTGTTTTTCTTGTCTCTTTTTTCTTCTTTCTTTTCTTTAGCCGTTTTTAAAGGCTCTTTCTTTGCGGTTTTCTTCGCGTCTTGACTTTTTGCCATAATAGGAGTATTTAGGTTTTGTTTTTAATTCTTGATGTAGGTAAATGTATATAATATTTTTGATTTGTTTGAAATATTACTTTAAAAAAGCCCCAATTTCTTTAAGAATTGAGGAATGATTTAATTTATGGAAATGGCAAAATTTCAATATAAGAGTATGTTTTATTTTATCTTTAAAACTTTATATTCTTCATAACAGCCACTGATGGCATCCATGATTTGTAGGTCGTTTGCTGTTTTTATAAACGATTCAGAGTAGTTGCAGCGTTGCAAAATTTCAGGAATTTCATTTTTGTCAATACCTAAAAGTACCGCAATAGTTTCTCTGTCAAATTTTGATTCCAAAAGATTTCGAACGGTATCATCCTTTTTTAATTCTTTTAGTTTCTTGAGTTCTTTGGGGTTGTTACCAAAGAAATTATAAAGCATATCTGCTGGATTAAAGATGGAGCCCAATACTCTTCCAAATGCATTTGGGGAATATTCACCTGCCTCGTATCCTTGTGTTAATCCGGAAATACTGTAGCGGTAATTTTCACTGATAGGAATGATTTTAGTATCTACTTCAAGATATCCGGTTAGATTAAAAGGTCTTATAACTATTTCTTCAAGAGCAATTGCTTTTTCTGTTAGCTGTATTTTGGTGCTTTTATTTTTTATCCAGTCATTAGTAACTCGTACACGAAGCGATTGGAATCCGAGACTGGTAATGTGAAGTGTGTCATTTAGTTGTACATCGATTTCAAAATGGCCTCTTGAATCGGTTGTCGCTCCTCTGACTTTATTAATATTAATGATGTTTACACTAGATAATGGTTCTCTAGTTGTGTTACTGATGATGACACCATCAACTTTCTGGGAAGGTTTCTTAACTTGCGCAAAAGCAGGTACAGATAGTACTAAAAAAAAGAAAACTACAAAATATTTCATAAACTGATTTAAGACTTTAAAAGTAATAAAACAGGATTAAATATTTTGTAGTTTCAGTATATAATTATAAGAATATTAACAATGAATGTTAGTCTCTTCTTGGTCTTCTTGGTCTTGGTGTGTCACCAAAGCTTTCAGAACGTCTTGGTGCTCTGTCAGAACCTTCTGTTCGAGGTCTGTCAGATGAAAAACCGCCTTCTCTTCTTGCTCCGAAACCACCTTCTCTAGGAGCAGAATTTCTGTCGCTTCTAAATCCACCAGAACCTTCTCTTCTTGGAGCAAAACTACCTTCTCTTCTTGGAGCTGAACTTCTTTCGCCACCAGAACGACCTCCGCCAAAACTTCCGCCAGAACTTCTTCCGTTATGATCACGTCTTCCGCCACCATCGTTTTTAGAAATTTCAACATTGATTCTACGTCCTTCTAATTGAACATTGTTCAATACTTCCATTACTTTATCGGTATGTTCCGGATCTGTGTTAAAGAAAGAGAATCCTTCTTTTACATCTACTTTGAAAACGTCATCACGACCTAAGTCTAATGTTTCTTTCAGGTAATCTTTCAATGACATCCAGTCAAAGTTATCTCTAGAACCTATGTTCACAAAATATCGTGTTGCGCCACCATTGTTGTTTTCTCTCGGAGCACCATCTCTATCGTCGCGCTCACGTCTTTCAGAACCTGAAGCTTGATTAGAAATATCTCTAGTTTTCTTGTAATAATTGATAAAACGGTTAAATTCAACCGAAACCATTTTCTTGATTAATTCCTCTTTCGATAAATCTTCAAGAACGCTGTTAATTGCAGGAAGATAGTTGTCAATTTCGTGATCAACTTCTACATCTTTAATTTTATTAGCTAAGTGTAATAATTGGATTTCGCAGATTTCAATTCCAGAAGGAATCGTTTTTTCTTCGAATTTTTGTTTGATGATTCTTTCAATTGAAGAAATCTTGCGCAATTCGCTTTTAGTTACGATTACGATAGAAGTTCCTAATTTACCAGCACGGCCAGTACGACCTGAACGGTGATTGTAAGTTTCAATTTCGTCTGGTAATTGGTAATTTACTACGTGAGTAATGTTATCAACATCAATTCCACGTGCAGCAACATCAGTAGCGACAAGCATTTGGATTTGTCTTCCTCTAAAAGATTTCATTACACCATCACGTTGCGCTTGAGATAAATCTCCGTGCAATGCAGCAGCACTGTATCCGTCTTCAACTAATTTTTCAGCAACAGCTTGCGTATCTCTTTTGGTACGACAAAATACTACTGAGAAAATATCTGGATTAGCATCGGCTAAACGTTTCAAAGCTTCGTAACGATCACGAGCATTTACAAGGTAAAATTCGTGAGAAACTGTAGCAGAACCTGAATTTTTAGCTCCAACTGTAATTTCAATTGGGTCTTTCATGAATTGTTTTCCAATTCGTGCTACTTCGACAGGCATTGTAGCTGAAAACAACCAAGTGCTTTTTTCGTCTGGCGTAGTAGAAAGGATGTTTACGATATCTTCGTAAAAACCCATGTTCAACATTTCGTCAGCTTCGTCAAGAATACAATAGTTGATTTGAGAGATGTTTACCAAACCTCTATTAATCATATCTTGCATTCTTCCTGGAGTTGCTACAATAATTTGCGCGCCTCTCTTTATGTCTCTCGCTTGATCTGTAATGCTAGCTCCACCGTAAACTGCTACCACATTAATACCTTTTTCGTATTTAGAGTAGTTTTTAATTTCGTTGGTAATCTGCAAACAAAGTTCGCGTGTTGGAGATAAAATTAATGCTTGAGTATTTCTGTTGTTGGCATCAATTTTCTGAATAACTGGAAATCCAAATGCTGCCGTTTTCCCTGTCCCTGTCTGAGCCAACGCAACCATATCTGTGTCTTTTTCCAATAATAGGGGAATCGCTTTCTCCTGTACTTCGGTCGGATTTTCAAATCCTAGATCTAAAATCGCCTTCAGTAACGATTCACTCAATCCTAATTGTTCAAATTTATTCATATGTATTTTTAAAATAGGGTGCAAAATTACTGTTTATAATTCATATAAACTAATGCTATTTTAAGATTTTACAATTTATTATAATTTGATTATCAGAATGTTATCGTTTTGTTTGAAAATTAATCGTTTTGATTTGGTGTATTTAGTGTGAAATTTTTATTTGGAATTCAAGTTTTTGTTATAAAAATAGTACAATTGAATCGTTTATTTATTCATCTTTAGAAAATGAATCAGTTGTTGTGTTGCTTTTCCTCTATGGCTTATTTTGTTTTTTATATCTAATGATAATTCGGCAAAAGTTTCCTGATAGCCATCAGGTTGAAAGATCGGATCGTAACCAAAACCTTGATTACCAGTTTTCTTTAAGGTTATTTCACCACCAGCAATTCCGGTAAACAGATATTGTTTCCCGTTTAGATTTAGTGCTATAACTGTTTTGAATTGTGCTTTTCTATCCTCTTTATCCAAAAGGGCATCTAATAATTTAGTCATATTATCATTTGCATTGCGTTGCTCGCCTGCATATCTGGCAGAATAAACGCCGGGTGCTCCATTTAAGGAATGGACTTCGAGTCCAGTATCGTCTGCAAAACAATCGCATCCATATTTTTCAGTGATGTAATTTGCTTTCTGAATGGCATTGCCTTCAATCGTATCGCTTGTTTCCGGTATGTCTTCAAGACAACCGATACTTTCTAAACTTACAATGGTTATGGTTTTAGGAAGCATGCTTTGTAATTCGAAAATTTTATTTTTATTGCTGGAAGCGAAAACGAGTTGCATTTTTTTAGTTTAGGTTGTCAAATATACATTTTTTAAAAACAGTGTTGTCCGGTAAAATTATTTAGATAGAATTTGAAGTTTTTTATTGGACTGCAAATGAATTAATAAATGAGACAATCCGTTCCTTGTGGGTTTGCACAAGGGATAGCAGTGGAAATCCTTTTATATTTTGTCAGGGTTTTTAATCCTGACAAGATATAAAAGATTGTAACGAATAGCCCGACCACGCTGTAACGCTAGTGAAAGCGTGGATGTGCCCAAATGCTAACTTTATTTTTTATCTACCATAGGTCTTTCGGCGCGGTTTGCCAGTTCCCAGGCGGTTACAAATGCAAACTGGGCTCTTTTAGTCAAGGCATCATATTCAATTTTGTCCGGACTATCAGTAGGTTTGTGGTAATCAGCATGGACGCCATTAAAAAAGAAAACAGAAGGCACACCGTTTTTGGCAAAATTATAATGGTCAGAACGTTCGTAAAAATGATTTGGATCTTTTGGGTCATTGAATTTGTAATCCAAAACAAGATTGGTGTATTTAGCATTTGCAAAGGTACAAATGTTATCCAGATCAGTTGATAATCGATTGGCACCAATGACGTATACGTAATTATTGCTGCTGGCGTGGGCATCATCGCGACGGCCTATCATGTCAATATTGATATTAGTTATTGTATTGGCTAATGGGAATAGAGGATTTTCAGAATAATATCGGGAGCCATGTAGACCATGTTCTTCGCCGGTAACATGGAGAAATAGGATGGAGCGTTTTGGACCATGACCTGCTTTTTTAGCTATTTGGAATGCTTGTGCAATTTCTAACAAAGCAACAGTTCCGGAACCATCATCATCAGCGCCGTTATAAATTTCTCCGTTTTTTGTCCCTACGTGGTCGTAATGGGCAGAAATGACCAAGACCTCATTTGGTTTTTCAGAACCCTCAATATAGGCCCAAATGTTTTCAGAATCCGGTAAGTTTTCATTGCGTTTTGCATTTAGGAAGGCGGCAGGAATTTTTTGGTAATAGTCGGAAGCGCCTGTAGGAAAGGGAACCGCATTTTTATTATATTGATCAATGAGGTACATCCCCGCTTTTTTTTGTCCGGCAGATCCTGTTTCACGGCCTTCCATTTCGTCTGAAGCAACAATATAAAGGTGCGTTTTAAGTTCGTCAGCTGTTATTGTATTCATGTATTTTGTAGGATCAACACGAGCAACGCTAGATTCTTGAGAAGCACAGCTGATGGTTAGAAGAATCATGAAGGATAATAAAGAGAATTTTTTCATTTTTTTTTTAATGTAGGTTAATAAAGGTTTATAGGGCAAAAGGAATACTATAATAAGGACTAGAATAAAGTTAATAAAAAATAACAGGCTGCTTTTAGGAAAGAAATCAATCGAGTTTCTTCATAAGAACGGCTGTTTTAAATGTTCTAGTTTGCTAAATGTTATTGGCTGGTTTTTTTTACGATTATATTTTTTCAAAATAACGAATAGGATTTGCCATTCCTCTAATTTTAGGCACTATTTTATTCATATATATCAAGAATTTCTTTTGAAATAATTTCTGAACCTTCAAATCCCCATCTTTTTGCGCCTCTATATTCAATATCTTGAACCCATTTTTCAGGTTTAAATATTGCTCTTATTACACCTTTATATTCGGCTAAAACAAGCTCTGAATTTTCTGCTCTGTTTTGTCTAATACCCACCAACCTCTAGTTGCTTCGTAAATATTGGGTCTGTCATAAACTGGATTTTCACTTTTCTTTTTTCGTTTATTATCGTATGTTTTATTTATATTAATTACTAAAACTGTATGTTCAATATTTTCTTTTTTTAATTCTTCACAATTGTAAAGTATTTCACATTCATTAACAGTTTTAATTCCTTGGTTAAATGAATTATGTCTAGCGACGATATTTGAAATTTTAGCAATTTCTGCAAAATCCCTAAAGGTCAAAAAATCAATTAAAACAGATTCAACTATTAGAGCTTCATTTTCTTCTAATCCGTGTCTAATTATAAAGTGTTTTACTTTTAAATTTTCTATTTTAATTACTCTGATAATTTCTAATTTTTCAGTTTCGCTTGGATTAAATATTGCTTCATTAATATGAGAAAAAACACGATTTCCATAACCTTTTCCAACATAGAATATTTTGTTATCTCTTGGGTCAATTAGAATATAAACATAAGATTTTAATTCTTCTTGTGTCTTTTGTGAAAATTGTTCAGTCATAATTCGTTATTTTTCTCCGATTTTAGGTATACTTGACACATAACGTCAATTCTCCTGAAGGATCGGGATAAAAACCTCTAAACGAACTGTATTTTG
The DNA here is from genome assembly GCF_003970335.1 of Flavobacterium sp. LS1P28. Lineage (NCBI taxonomy): Bacteria > Pseudomonadati > Bacteroidota > Flavobacteriia > Flavobacteriales > Flavobacteriaceae > Flavobacterium > Flavobacterium sp. LS1P28. Next base: position 219,116 of record NZ_RYDI01000003.1, read on the forward strand.
TTAATCATTGAGTAAATATATGTTATTTAAACTACAATTAAAATTCGTTCTGGTAAAAGTCGCTTATGATTATTAAAATAAAACAGTCCGTAAAAAGGGTTGAAAATTGCTCTTAACATCACAAAACATAAAGTGATCCTTTTAGGAAATGGCAATGAATACTAACAAATCCGGCAGGATTCATGGTATTTGCTAAGCAACCTTTTGGCGGTTCAAGTCAGGTGGTGGAATATTCGGGGAGATACACCCATAAAATCGCCATCAGCAATCACATGTACAGTTTAAACCGGAATAGGGTGTTCAGTTTGCCCCGGAATATCCAGTGGAAGAGGAATTGCACCGCTCAACTTTTGGTTGGTTAAAAGTTAAGCGAATACAATAGGCATCTGTTTTCATCGCTAAAATTCTAGTATTTGTTTACTAATTCAAAATATTAGAAAAGGAAAATATTACAGCGCAAATTTTTAGCACGAAAGGACATACTGCAATTCCGTCAACAATTTTTTTGTAACCCACTCATTAAAATCCTTAATTATTCTTTTTTTAGCTGAGGGAATATATTAATTATCTAATTACAAAGGTGGGTTTTTTTATTTATAAGTTTTTATTAATGTTTGTAATAATATGCATTAAATAAATTTATGTTGTTTAAATGGATTACTTCTATTCTGTTTAAAGCAAATAAATCTCGGAGCATGGTAAAACTGGATATGCAAACTAATAACCGATTTACAAAAAGGACATCTCAGTTTTATTCTTAATGAAAAAAAACTCAAAAGCAAATTCATATTAGTGAAACTAAAAACGAAACACTAAAACACCTGGCTTTTAATAAAATCAAAAGATCAATATGCCGGTGATAGTGACATTTTGCTACAAGACAAATCCGTAATTTCTAACGTGACCCTATAAAAGGTAGAAAACTAAAGGCGTTAAGCTATTATTTGAGCGTTCCTCCATATATAAAAAGAGGAATTACTATAGCGTGTAGTAGTCTCTTTTTATATAAGGAGTCGGGCTATCCGCTACAAGTCCTCATAAAGTTGCGTTACGCTCCACTTTCTTGCGGGCTTTTCACTACTATCCCTAACGCGTGCTTTCTTAGTTTAGAACTTTTAGTTGTTTTGATGTATATAATGATACCTTATATATAGGATATAAAAGCAATAGTACAATTTAACACACTATCCCATCTATATAGCACAAAACCATTAGTTGGATTAATTTTAGACTTCAATAATGGAGGTAAAGCACCCTATGAATTAGAAAAGCGAAACGAAGAGCGGGTAAAAGAGCAGCTATAGCTGTATTTCGAAATATTTGGCAAAGAAAGAAAAGGAATCGAAGTGTTAGTATTGCAGTTGGAATAGTCGTTTTAGAGAAAGAATGGGTATACTTTGGAGGCGGGTAGGGTTATAAAGAAAAAACTTTGATCTTCAAAAAACGTGATATCAGCTAGTTAAAGAAAAAGTTAAGAAAAGGTCAAAAAAAAGGGATTAAAAAGCTTGTAAAAGCGAATAAAGG
>NZ_RYDI01000040.1:0-1300 GCF_003970335.1 Flavobacterium sp. LS1P28
CACTAGTGTCCACTAAAAAATAAAACAAGTTCTTTGAAATTATTGTAAATCTGTATTTTAAGAGTCATTTTTGAGCGTGACGATTTGAAATGATTATTATGTTCGTAAATCAATATTACGAATATGAATCACGGTAAATATGTCTTTTCTCAACTGATTGAATTTCTTCCTCAACGTGTTTTTGACAGGTTAACTAGTAAATATTTTGGCAATAAATCGGTCAAACATTTTACTTGTTGGAATCAATTATTATGTATGATTTTTGGTCAACTTTCAGCAAGAGAAAGTTTAAGAGATTTGATAATTGTTATAGAAGCACATCAATCAAAATCATATCATTTAGGATTTGGCAAAAATGTAACTCGTAGCAATTTATCCAAAGCTAATGAAAATCGTAATTATAAAATATTTGAAGAGTTTGCCAATCATTTAATATTGATTGCTCGGGATAAAAACAGCAATGATGCTTTTGAAATAAAAGGTAATATTTATGCTTTTGATTCTTCAACAATTGATCTATGCTTGAGTGTATTTTGTTGGGCTCATTTTCGAAAAACTAAAGCAGGAATAAAATTGCACACTCTATTTGATATTAACACACAAATCCCGGTATTTATCCATATAACAGAAGCAAATGTGCACGATGTTAATGCAATGGATGTCATAGATTATGAGCCATTTGCGTATTATATTTTTGACCGTGCTTATGTTGATTATGATCGACTTTTTCGAATTACAAAAGCAAATGCTTATTTTGTTGTTAGAGCAAAATCTAATGTGAAATTTAAAAGAATGTATTCTCTAAAAATTGACAAAACCACTGGAATTAAATATGACCAAATTGGTAAAATAGAAGGTTTTTATACCTCAAAAGATTATCCAGAAAAGATACGAAAAGTAAAATTTTTCGATACTGAAAATAAAAAAATGTTAGTATTCTTGACTAATAATTTTGAATTATCAGCTCAAGATATTGCACTACTTTACAAACAAAGATGGCAAGTAGAATTGTTCTTCAAATGGATAAAACAGCACCTAAAAGTTAAGACCTTTTGGGGAACAACAGAAAATGCTGTTCGTATTCAAATCAATGTAGCAATTGCAACTTACTGTTTGGTTTCTATAATAGCAAAAGATTTAAAAATCAATCGTTCAACCTACGAAATTCTACAAATTTTATCCGCATCATTACTCGACAAAACATCTATAAATGAACTGCTTATGAAATCAGATTACAATAATGTCAATGAACATAATACTAACCAGCTGGTTTTCAACTTATTTTAAGTGGACACTAGTG
>NZ_RYDI01000041.1:0-1051 GCF_003970335.1 Flavobacterium sp. LS1P28
TTAGAGTCCCAAAATATAAAGCCAGTATTCTTAGATACTGTGTGAGTAGATTGTGATCAATCAGGTTGAAGATTCGGCGCAGGTTGTAGGCGGTAAAAATCAATCCAACATCAGCTGCGGCGCGTTTTATGGTTTTCTTGGTCATGATATAATAAAAATCCCATTGCCGTTTTATGACACCGTATGGATGTTCAACTATGGCTTGGCGTCTGCGGTAGATTTCATAATTATTTTGGATTCTTACTTTATTTTGATAAATCAAATCGGCGTATTGAGAGCGTTCAATGAGCCTTCCTTTGGCATTTTTGGTGCATTTTTTAAAGAGTTCACAACTCAAACACGCACTAGTTTTATAATGCTTCATCTGGCTTATTGACTTGCCGTTCTTTTTGGCGTAGCAATTTCCATTGGTCGTTAGGGTTTGATTCGCAGGGCACGTATAAGTATCCGTTTCTTTATTGTATATAAAATGTTCTACATCAAAAGCCAAATCAGGCGCGTGTGCAGAAACACCAGGAATGGCAACCAACAGATCAATTCCAAGACTATTAGCTCAATCAAATTCGCTTCCAGTGTGATAGCCTTTGTCATAAATGGCGGTAAAATTATTGTGTCTTAAAATAGTTTTGGCTCGGCGTAACATGCCGCCCATAGCTTTGGAATCGTTTTCATTGGTCACCTTAAAATCAATGGGGATGTTATGCAGTGCATCTACGGTGGTTTGTACTGTGTAGGCCACTTCCGAGATGTTATTTCGAGTCATGATTTGGCGACTATCGGGATCCGATGTCGAGATTTGAGTAATACCAGTAGAGTCAATGGTGTTTTGATACCCAATGTATTTTTGCTTTTGAATACTGTGTTTTTTAATCTTCTTTGCTATGCTTTGTTTTTCCAGAACATCGCCGTCTTCTTTGGCTAAAGCTGTGTTATATTCTTCGAGTCTAGCATCAATGTAAGCAATGTGACGCTCTATTTTGTTGGGATTAAAATTGTTTTTCTTGGAGTTTTGCGCTCTGAGTTTGGTACTGTCTCCAGCAACCAAAGCACC